>JAKFFN010000008.1:0-19279 GCA_036675025.1 Candidatus Sumerlaeales bacterium
CGCTACGCCTTCCCGAAGGCGGCGTGGCAACAATGGTCACCGGCAGTGAGCAGGAATCAACCGCTGTCGGAGTGTACGTTACCGAGGCGGCGCCGCACTGACCTGCAGTGTTGCTGACCACGATGTTAGCCGGACAGCTGATTGCAGGAGGCGTCACATCGTTTACTGTCACCTTAAAGGTACAGCTGGCCTGGTTTCCGCCGAGATCGGTTACTGTTGCTGTTACCGTGCTCATGCCAACCGGGAAAACAGATCCCGACGGCGGCGTGAACGTAACCGTCAGTCCTTCTGTGCCGGTAGAGCAGTTGTCAGAGACAATGGCGGCTCCGTACGTCACCGGTCCTGAGAGGCAGGTGCCTGCCAGTGCGTTGGCCACGATGTCCGGCGGACAAGTAATGCTGGGCATCATCGTATCGCGTACGATCACCTGCTGCGTGCAGCTGGCGGTGTTGCCGGCTGCGTCTGTAACGGTCCAGGTTACGGTTGTTGTTCCGACCGGGTACGGTGCGCTCAGCAGCAGACCATCGCTGCGCACAGCCGTTACCGTTGCCGTGGCGCAGTTATCGCCGGTCATCGGCTGACCCAGGTTCACGTTTGTGGCCAGACACATATTTGCATTGGCCATAACATTAACCGTCGGCGGGCAGGTGATGATCGGGTCCTGTGTGTCTTCAACTGTTACGTTGAACGAACATGTAGCCGTGTTGCCTGCGCCGTCAGTTACCAACACGTTGACAACGGTGGTTCCTACCGGGAACGGAGACCCCGAAGGCGGCGTTGCCACCACCGTCACCGGCGTAGAGCAGGTGTCGTTAGCCTGGATATTAAATGTTACCGAAGCCGCACCGCACTGCCCGGTCGTGTTGCTTACCGTGATGTTGCCCGGGCAAGTGACTGTCGGCGGGGTTACGTCTCTTACGGTAACTTTAAACGTGCAGCTGTCCGAGTTCTGCATGCTATCCGTTACTGTAATCGTAACGATGGTTTCACCGATCGGAAGTATAGAGCCTTCCGGTGGATTGTACGTGATTGTCAGGCCAGTAGTATCCGTGGAGCAGTTATCCATCACGACTGGTTCAGGATACTCAACAGGTCCGGATACGCACTGCGCTGTGGCATTAACCACGATGTCGGCCGGGCAGACAATCGTCGGCAGGACGCTATCGGAAACTACGACAACCTGGATGCAGGTGGCAGTGTTGCCTGAGCTGTCACTTACCGTCCAGGTTACGTTGGTGCTTCCCACCGGGTAATCCTCATCCAGCTGCAGTCCGTCGCCCCGTACTGCAACCAGGGTACTCGTTGCGCAGTTGTCAGACGTGAGTGGGCTGCTGAGAACTACATCCTGCATGCAGGTGACTACCGGCGGAGGACAGGCGATTATTGGATTCTGGATGTCGTTAATAACGACATCGAAGCTGCACCGGCTGGTGTTACCGGCGGTGTCTGTTGCCGTTACATTAACCGTTGTCGTTCCGACGCTGAAGAATGATCCTGATGCCGGTGTGGCAACCACTGTGACTCCGGCGTTGCCGCAGGCATCGCTCGTTGTTATCGAGAAATTGACCACCGCACCACACATACCCGGTGTATTGCCCAGGGTGATTGTCTGTGGGCATGTTATGGTGGGGGCCGTTACATCCGTCACTACCACATTCTGCATGCAGGCGGCGGTATTGCCGGAAGCATCTGTAACTGTCCAGGTTATCGTTGTGGTGCCCAGCGGGTAAGGTGCCGTAAGCAGTAACAGATCACTGCGAACACCCACCAGCGATGCCGTAGAGCAGTTATCGCTGGTCAGCGGCGCCGTTACAACCACATCAGCAGCAAGGCAATTCAATGCGTTTGCTGTCACATTAACTGTCGGTCCGCATGCAATAGTTGGAGGTGTAACATCGTTCACCGTAACCTGCTGCATGCACGATGCGGTATTTCCCGCTGCGTCGGTCACCGTCCAGGTAATCGTGGTGGTGCCAACTGGGTAAGGTGCATTAAGGGCCAGCATATCACTGCGTACGCCCACTGCTACCAGCGGCTGCGTGGTGCAGTTATCCGTGGTTGTCGGAGGTGTAACCATTACATTATCTGCCGCGCAGCCCTGCGCACTGGCTGACACATTGACCGGCGGAGCACAGATGATCCCCGGAGGCGTCGCATCGCGAACGACAACCAATTGCGTACAGGAAGCTATGTTTCCAGCTGTGTCCGTAACAGTCCATGTTATCGTTGTGGTGCCAACCGGATAAGCAGCATCCAGAGCCAGCATGTCGCTGCGTACTCCAGCGATGGAAGCAGTTGAGCAGTTGTCGCTTGTAATGGTTGGTGTTGTTACAGCCACGCTTGCTGCTGCGCAGATGGTGTTGTCCGCCACAACATTAATTGTTGCAGGGCACGTGATCATGGGCGGGGTCAAATCCGTCACAACCACGTTCTGCATGCAACTGGCCATGTTGCCGGATCCATCTGTTACCGTCCAGGTTACTATCGTGGTACCAACTGGATACGGTGCATTCAGAGCCAGCATGTCACTACGTACGGGTAGCACTGATACCACGGAGCAGTTATCTGCCGTAGTCGGAGTTCCCAGTGTGACGGTGCCCTTCGAGCAGGTCAGCGGGTCACTCTGCACGTTAACCGGCGGCGGGCATGTGATGGTCGGCGGCGTAACATCAGCCACCACCACAAGCTGGTCGCACTTGGCCGTATTGCCGGCTAAATCAGTCACAGTCCAGGTGATGGTCGTTGTACCCAGCGGATACGGGTCTGTCAGCGGCTTGCCGTCGCTGCGTACGCCTGCCACCATCGGGTTGAGGCAGTTATCGCTGATCGTAGGAGGCGTAATCGTAACGCCACTGGCTGTGCAGCCCTGGGCGCCAACGTTTACGTTCACCGTGGCCGGACAGGTAATCATCGGCGGCGTTTCGTCAGATACGATTACCAGTTGCGGACACGTCGCCATATTGCCTGCGGCGTCAGTGGCTTTCCATGTAATCGTAGTAGTTCCTACCGGGTACGGATCAGACAGCGCATCACCATCTGAGCGGCTTCCAGTAATCACAACCGGCGTAGTCGAGCAGTTGTCCGCCGTCACCGTGGGTGGTGTAATTGTTACATCAGATGCCTCACAGGCGTCGCTGTCCGAATTTACATTCAGCTTAGCCGGGCAGGTCAGCGTGGGCGGCGTAACATCCCGCACGATTACCAGCTGCGTGCAACTTTCGGTGTTGCCAGAAGCATCAGTCACTGTCCACGTGATGGTGGTTGTGCCAACCGGGTAAGGCGATGTCCGGGGCAGAGCATCGCTGCGTACGCCAACCAGTGTCACCGTCGAACAGTTATCGCTCGTCAGCGGGTCCGTTGTAGTCACATTTGCTGCCGAGCAGGTAAGCGGATCGGCGCTTATGTCTATAGTCGCCGGGCAGGTGATCATCGGGTCCGTATCATCAGTTACGCTCACCTGCTGCATGCAGCTGGCGGTGCGGCCTGCTGTATCCGTCACGGTCCAGGTGATGGTCGTCGTGCCAACAGGATAAGGATCGGTGAGGTCATCCATATCATTGCGCACACCCACAACCGAGGCTACGCCGCAGTTGTCGTTCGTCGTAGGTTGCGTTATCGTCACGTTCGGTGCTTCGCAGGCACTGGCGCTTGCCACGGCGTTAATCGTCGGAGGGCAGGTGATCGTCGGATTCTCTGTATCGTTCACCGTCACTGTGAATGAACAGGTGGCAGTGTTACCCGCTGTGTCGGTTGCTGTCGCATTCACCGTTGTTGTTCCTACAGGAAACATGGTTCCTGATAGCGGGTTAGTTACTACGGTTACTGCGCCGCAGTTATCAGTTGCGGTTACGTTGAAACCAACATTCGCCGCGCCGCATTGTCCTGGTGTGGATCCAACCGTAACGTTGCTCGGGCAACTGATGATCGGGTCGGTGTTATCTGTGATGACGACCTGCTGATTACAGGTGGTCATCAGGCCGGAGGCATCCGTTGCTTTCCACGTTACCGTGGTTGTTCCTACGGGATATGGGTCGGTCAGCGGCTTGCTGTCGCTGCGTGTTGCCGTCACTGTCACCGGTGTCGTGGTGCAGTTGTCAGAAACCGTTGGCTGTGTAAGCACTACACTGGCCTTTGCGCAGCTGTTGGCATCGGAATCCATCGTCACCGTTGCCGCGCACGATATAGATGGCGGCTGAACGTCGAGAACAGTTACGTTAAATGTGCACATGGCGGTGTTGCCAGAAGCATCGGTTGCCGTCACTGTCACTGGCGTCACTCCCACAGGGAACGTGGAGCCCGAGGCCGGCACAGAGCTTACGCTCACAGTCGTGCAGTTGTCAGTGGCCGAAAGCGTAAACTGCACGTTAGACCTCTGGCACATATTCGCGTCAGCGTTAACAATAATCGGAGTCGGACACGTCACCATGGGAGGAGTGGTGTCCCGCACTGTAATCGTCTGCGAAGTTGAGTTATTGGCCTGGTTGGTGTCATTCGTCGTGGTGCTCACGAATGCCCTGTTCGTCACCGGTCCAGTCGTATGACAGCTGGTCTGTGCGGTCAGGGTAACGTTAAAAGTCGAGTTGGCGGCAAGGTTGCCGATGTTCCACAACAGCGGGTTTGGCCCCGAGGTCGGCGGCGGTACCGCGCTCACAAATGTCAGCCCGGCGGGAAGCGTATCACTCAGTACCACATCCTGGGCCTGCGTGTTAGGGTCTGCGTTTACTACGCTGATCATGTACTGCACAGTGCTGCCAGCTTCCACCGGATCATTCACGGCAGATTTTACTACGAAAATATCTGTCGGCGGTTTCACCGGCAGAATGTTGTCACCAAAGTCTGCGTTATAGTGATAAGCATTACCGCCCTTATCCAGGATAAGAGCGCTCAGGTTAATCGTTTCACTTGGGGTCTGTAACACATAAACAGTGTACACAGTGACAATATCGCCACCCACGGATCCACCGAACGTGTCAGGGCCGTCACAGCTGGTGTTTCCGGGAGGGATAGTTCTTATCCATCCGCAGGCATCAACGTAAAAACGGTTACTTTGGCTGTTGGCCGGAGACGTGAAAGTAATGTCGACATCCACAATCTGGAAAATGTCGTTCGGGAAATTAACGAAATTCTCCAGCTGGTCTTTATTGGTTTGGGTTTCGGAGCTAAGTATAAAGGTGCGCGTTTCACCGGCTGAAATCTCCGGAGGGCCTACAAGACTTAAAACGTCGTTGGCACTTTGCGACACCAGCCCTTCCACGTACAAACGGTCTGCTGCCACCAGGGGAGACCCTAGCCCGCCACCAGTCACGGTAATAGTGTAATCTTTGGTGGTGTCATACGCCAGCGGATCGCGGGTCACTCTTACGGTATAATAGAAGTCCGCGTATCCACCTGCCGGTATCACCGTCGTCGTTACCTGGTCTTCATCCAGCAGGTTGATGTAGATGTTGGTAGAAGTAAAGGCAAACGTCGCAGTCACGTTCGTGGCATCCATGGTGCCCGTGTTGCGAACGCGAACACCCACAGGGAAATCCTGCGGGCCCATGTTTACGTCATTGTGATCGAGACCAACAACGTTCCACGTTACTGGCGCAGTATCCAGCATCAGGTTAGGCGCCGCAGGCGCCGCTCGTGGGCATAAAAAAACCGCCATCAGAATGGCAGCCAGGACAGCGCTTTTTAATTGTAGCCCCTGGCGGTCTGTTGCTCGACAGCCCGGAAAATTTAGTGCTGAAGCCGCATTTTGCATGGTAGCGGCAAGCACGCGGCACGTAGCCCGAAAGGAAAGAAAGCCAGACATAACTGAGACCCCATCAATGAGAACATGCTGGAGCCTGACGGCTGATCAGTAGCGGGCAACAAAGGGGATAGACAGCATGCGGTGAGCACCGCGGAACGAGAGCAGGGACAGCTTATTACTGAGTACAACCAAACTCCAACATAGGTGTTTCCCCCCGGTCATACAGTCCCCGGGTGCTCTTGGTGCCTGGACGGAAAATCCGCATCAGAAAGATAATGCCGGCGGCTCCCTTAGCCGCACAGTTCCAGGAAAGCAGAATGCGAGTGAGCAATTCGTGGGCCATATTGTGCACTGTAATTGTGCACCATGCCAAAACTGATACAATGTCTGTAATCAATATTCTATCAGTGTTTCTTCGCACCTTAACAAAATTAACCATTTTTCAACATGGCCAGTCTAACGGCTAAAATCTTGTAATCTTTGCTACAACGCCCCATTTTTACGCCTCAATGTGTGCAACTCCTGGCACCGTGGTGAGCATGGAATTACACAGATGAGTGAGCTTGGCGCCAAAAGCCATGCATTGTAATTGTGCAAGTTCGATGGAGGCATATGGATGCAATAAGAAAAAAGAAGGCGGACCCGGGGGGGAAAGCGGGTCCGCCTTACCTTCTGTCATAAAGGCAGAAGGCCGATGTGGAGCTTACTTCTTGCCCTTAGGTACAGGGTTGGCGCTGGTGGTGTTGTTATCTTCGCGGCATTCTGTAACTACGCCTGGGCAATCCACAAAGCCAAGGATGAATTTGCCCTCAACGTTCACGCCCTTAGGCGCTTTGCCGTTCAGGTCTACACCTACCATTTCACCAGGCCGTAAGCTCTTAACTCGATGTTTCTTCTTGTTAGGCTTGAATTGGAAGTCGCCCGGATCCAGCACCGCGTCGTCGCTGAGATAGAAGCACATGCTTGTCTCGATTGAAGGCTGAGTGCCGATATTCGTGATGATGTACCATCCGACGACCTTGCAGGTCGGCGCTTTGCTGCATTTGAATGTCGGCGGCATTTTCGTCATCACGATAAGGTCCGGGCCATCACACACTGGCTGGCACTGGCTTTCTTCCACCACCACCAGTTGCGTGCAACTGGCCGCGTTGCCATTCGAGTCCGTAGCCGTCCACGTCACAGTGGTTGTGCCGACCGGGAATCGATCCGTCAGCGGGCGCCCGTCAGAACGGGTTCCTGCTACCGTAACAGTTCCGCACGGATCTATCGCCTCGGGCGGAGTAAGAGGAACAACAGCGTCCAGTTCACATGGTACGGTCACCGCAGTTACGGTATCGCCGCATGCAATACGCGGAGCGTCATTGTCTTCCACAGTCACTGTGAAGGAGCACGTTGCTGTATTACCCGCGGCGTCCGTCGCCGTTGCCACAACCGTCGTGACTCCAAGCGGCAGATTTGAACCCGATGGCGGGTTGAAAGTGACCGTTACAAGGCCCTGGCAGTTGTCAGTGGCTTGCGCGCTGTAGGATACGCCCTGCGCTTCGCACACTCCAGGCGATGTCGATACAACCAAAGCCGCCGGACATGTAATTGCTGGAGGCTGTGTATCGTTCACCGTCACCGTGAACGAGCACATAGCAGTGTTGCCTGCGGCATCCGTAGCTGTAGCAACCACCGTCGTGGTTCCAACCGGGAATACTGAACCGGAAGGCGGAGTCGCCACTACTGTAACAGCACCCGGGCACGTATCCGTAGCCGTAACCACGAAAGATACCTGGCTGCTGCTGCACAGTCCCGCATCATTGTTGATCACGATGTTTGCCGGACACGTAATCTGCGGCGGCGAAACATCCAGTACTGTTACCGTAAACGTGCAGCTGGCCTGGTTTCCACCGGCATCCGTCACGGTAGCTGTCACGGTGCTCACTCCAACCGGGAACGTAGATCCTGTCGGCGGATTGAAAGTCACCGTCAGGTTCTCTGTCCCGGTTGAGCAGTTGTCAGACACGATGGCAGCGCCATACTCAACCGGTCCAGATACGCATTGCCCGGCCAGGGCCTGTACGGTGATGTTTGGTGGACATGTAATCACCGGCATCATCGTATCGCGAATGGTAACTGTCTGAGTGCAACTGGCGGTGTTGCCCGCTGAATCCGTAGCAACCCAGGTAACTGTGGTCACGCCTACCGGATAAGGTGCGCTCAGCGCCAGCCCGTCGCTCCTGGTTCCCATAACGGTTACCATTGTGCAGTTGTCAGAGCTGATGGGGAAGCCCAGGTTCACGTTTGCGGCCCGACACTGATCCACGTCAGCCATAACATTTACCGGCGGCGGACAGGTTATGGATGGCGGCTGCGTATCGTTTACAGTTACTGTAAAGGAACACATAGCCACGTTACCGGCGCTGTCCGTTGCCGTTACGTTGACCGTAGTGGTTCCGACGGGGAAAACCGATCCCGACGGCGGAACTGCGACTACAGTAACGGGGTTCGAACACGGATCAACTACAGGAATGTTGAAGGTCACCGCGTTAGATCCGCACAGCCCCGGGGTGCTGCCGGTCACGATATTTGCCGGACATACCAGCGGCGGAGGAGTGACATCCACCACCCGCACCCTGAAGGTGCAACTGGCGGAATTCTGCATGGTGTCAGTCACAGTCGCGGTTACTACCGTTTCCCCAAGCGGGAAGGTAGATCCCTCAGGCGGGTTAAACGTGATAGTAAGCCCGGTGGTATCGGTCGAGCAGTTATCCAGAACTGTAGGATCCGGATACTGCACCGGTCCTGACACGCACTGTCCTGCAAGGGCGGGTATCGTCAGGTCAGCCGGGCAGATAATCTGTGGCAACACCGATGGAGAAACCATCACACTCTGAACGCAACTGGCCATGTTGCCAGCAGTATCGGTCAGCGTGTAAGTTACCAGCGTAGTTCCCACAGGGTAGTCTGCGCTTAGCGGCAGGTTGTCACCCCGAGTGATGGTCAGCGAGTTTGTTGCACAGTTATCAGAGGTAATCGCGGTTCCCAGGATGACATCCTGCATGCACGTCGCAATGTTAGGAGGACAAATGATGATGGGGTTCTCATTGTCCGTCACCACAACGTTAAACGTGCAGGTTGCCTGGTTGCCCGATGTGTCAGTGGCTGTGCAGGTTACTGCTGTGGTACCTACCGGGAAGAACGATCCGGGTGGTGGGGTGCAGATCAGTGTAATGCCCTGGTTGCCACACGAATCAGTGGCGGTGACCGTGTAGTTGACGATAGCTCCGCACTGGCCCGCCGTGTTGGATACGTTTACCACGCTGGGGCAGGTGATTATCGGGTTCGTCATATCCCTGACGATTACCAGTTGCGTACAGCTGGCCGTGTTGCCTGATGTATCGGTCACAGTCCAGGTGATGGTTGTGGTACCCAGGGGATACGGAGCCGTAAGCAGCTGCATGTCGCTCCGGATTCCGACAACCGTCTGCGTCGCGCAGTTATCGCTTACCGTCGGTGTACCTACGTTCACGTTTGCAGCGGTGCAGTTCTGCGCGCTTGCAGTAACTGTTACCGTCGGCGGACACGTGATCGTGGGCGGTGTTACATCAGCAACAACGATCTGCTGCTGGCATGTCGCCATGTTGTTCGACGCATCGGTCACCTTCCACGTGATTATCGTGGTCCCCACGGGATAAGGTGCGTTCAGCATCAGGCCGTCACTCCGCGTTCCCGATATTACCGGGTTCGCGCAGTTGTCAGCAACCGTCGGCATCATGATGTTGACGTTGGAAGCTGTACAACCGTTAGGTCCGGCGTTTACATTGACCGTCGGCGGACATGTGATTGTCGGCGGCTGGGTATCAACCACAGTCACTGTAAACGAACAGGTCGCCTGGTTGCCGGCCGAATCTGTGGCCGTGGCGTTTACCGTGGTCGTACCCACAGGGAAAGTGGAACCTGATGGAGGCACGGCAACCACCGTTACGGTCGTACAGTTATCGGTGGCAGTGACCGAGAATGTTACGTTGGATTTCGAGCACTGGCCCGCATCCGCGTTGACTGTAATGTTGGTCGGGCACTGGATCACCGGGTTAGTCGTATCCCGTATGATCACCTGCTGCGTGCAGGTAGCCATGAGACCGAAAGCATCGGTGGCTTTCCAGGTAATGACCGTTGTACCTACTGGGAACGGCGCGCTCAGCGGCATGCCGTCACTGCGCGTGCCGTTTACTGTCACTGTCGTGCAGTTATCCGAAGCCGTTGGCTGAGTCAAAGTTACATTTGCCCTCGAACAGCTTTGTGCGTCGGCTGACAGGTTAATCGTTGCCGGGCACGTGATTGTCGGCGGCTGATTGTCCGTTACAGTTACGTTGAACGTGCAACTGGCAGTATTGCCCGCTGCGTCCGTGGCAGTTGCCGTTACAGGCGTAGTACCTACAGGGAATGTCGACCCTGACGGCGGTACGGTTACCACCGTAACAGTTACGCAGGTATCCGTCGCCGTCACAGTATAAGTCACGTTGGATTTTGAACACAGGCCAGCATCCGCCGTCACAACTACTGGCGCAGGACACTGTATGGCTGGTGGTCGAGTGTCCTGCACCAGGATGGTTTGTGATGACGTGTTGTTGGCCGTGTTCGTATCATTAGTGGTGGAACTTACCACCGCCGTGTTCGTCAGCGATCCCGTATTTGTGCAATTCGTCTGCGCAACTATCGAGAACGACAAGGTGCTCGAAGCCGCCATGTCGCCGATGTTCCACACCTGGGGGTTTGGTCCTGTAAGAGGCAGCGGGTTCGCGCTTACAAGCGTCAGCCCGGCCGGAAGCGTATCCTGCAAAACCACGTCTTTCGCTATCACGTTACTGGCCGGGTTTACAACGGTGATTAAATACTCTACCGTGTCACCGGCTTCAACGGGGTTATCAATGGCCGTCTTAACAACGAAAAGGTCCGCTGGCGGATTAACCGGCAGTATATTTTCGCCGAAATCGCTATTGTAGTGGTACGAATTTCCTCCTTTATCCAGGATCAACGCGCTCAAGTTTATGGTCGATGTGGGCGTCTGCAGCACAAGCACTGTATAAACAGTAACCACATCACCCCCCACGTTTCCGCCGAACATGTCAGGCCCGTCGCAACTGTTGCTGTCCGGGGGCAAATTATCCCTGACCCACCCGCAGGCATCCAGATAAAGTCGATTGCTCGTTGCGCCAGGCTCAGTAAACGAATGCTGAATCGATAGAACCTGGAATATATCGTTGGGGAAGTTAACAAAGTTTTCAAGCTGGTCCTTGTTGGTTTGGGTCTCCGACGTAAGAATGAACGTCCGGACTTCACCCTGCTGAATTACAGGAGGGCCTACCAGGCTTAGGACGTCATTGGCGCTTTGTGAGATCAGACCCTGAACAAACAGGGTATCCTCCGTAACTAAAGGAGTTACAAGCCCGCCTCCTGACACTGTTATCTGGTAGTCGCGCGTTGTGTCATACGCGCTGGAGTTGCGGGTTACCCGGACCGTATAATAGAAATCGGCATAGCCGCCCGCCGGGATTACCGTTGTTGTAACGGTGTCAGAATCCAAAAGATTAATAAAACTATTCGCCGACGTAAACGCAAACATTGCCGTGACATTCGTGGCAGCCGCTGTTCCAGTATTCAGCACACGCACGCCGACAGGATAATCCTGCGGACCGACGTTTACATTGTTGTGGTCCAGACCGACGATATTCCACGTTACTGGGGCGGTATCAATTACAAGGTTGGGCTGAGCGGCAAGGCTGCGGGGTAAAAAAATCAGCGCCAGGAGCAAGGCGCAGAGCAAACTGGTAGCTAACCGCTCTTCAGGCTTAAGGAGAGAACACTTCCGTTCGTACCGGGGCGTGAGAGCTATCTCGTGTTGAGGGTATAGCACGCCCGGTGAACAACATAACCGGTTCATAATGAGACCCCTTCAATAAGATGCCGGAGCCCCAAGACAGGTGAGTAGACGCACGCCGTCAGAGACATAACAATAATGTTAGTGGGAGGTGGCTATTGTCGATCTGCTTAAACTGCTTGTGGGAACTCCAACAGTACAAAGGTGAATTTCCCCCCGGCCAGCCATACGAACCGGGTACTTCTCAGGGCCTGGTTGGTGCTCCCATCAATTATGACGACGGCGGTAACTTAACCGACATAACCAGGAAAAGTGATTAGGTAAAGGCAGCAAAACTTGGGCCACAACTTGCCCTTATTTTGTGCGAATGAGCGCTTTGACGCAAATCCTTGCGTATCAACGGCGAAAATCCGTTCGTAAAGTGGCGAAGGATTGTAAAAATGTAGCATTTTTAGGATGAAACGTACCCTGACCGTGGAGTTATTCTTACAAATTCCTACACTGCGATCGGTGCAGGGCTTAGCACTTTGGGCTCGGTAATCCCGGCTATTTTCATTAATTAGCAGGTTCAGCGGCAGTTCAAGTGTCTGACATATCGCGATTTATATTTGTGCACTCGAATCGGCCGCCGCCACGTTAGCAAAAACCCCTTGACATTTTTGTGTTCGCGGCACATCTTATGCTTGTTTCATGCAATTATTTTGTGCACTATTATGCAGAGGGGGGCGCTCAAATGCCCAATGAATTCTCTCACACGGGTGCCGAGACGGGGACAGACCGGCGCCAGTTCCTGAAACAGATTGCTGGACTCGCTGCGGTAGCAGCCTTTAGCGGCGGAGCGGTCCAGCAGGCGGAGGCTGCCAAAACTCCACTTCTCTCGCCTCAGCTCTACATGAGTTCCAAGGAGCGAAAAAACCGTCGCAAGACTCAGTACAAGCTCCGCACTAACTCGGCCAAGGCTGCATTTAAATCTGACTTCTTTCCCATGGCTGTCAACGGGGATGAAGAGAGCTATCCGAACAAGATCGGCTCTTTCAGCAAATCGCTTCCTCATGGCGATGACGGGATTGTCCACCCCGGCGCGTACGAGAAGCTGATCCAGGCATGTACCCTCGGCACCGCTGCCGCGTTTGAGGAGGTGCCCGGCGGGCCCGCGCAACTGAAGAACCCCTTGAGCGGTTATGCCTTCACGATGGAAGGGGCAGATCCGTTTGATGTATTTCTGCCACCACCTCCAAGTTTCGCATCAGCAGAGATGGCATCGGAGATGATCGAAGATTACTGGCATGCCGTGCTGCGCGATGTTCCGTTTTCCGATTATCCGACCCATCCCCTTGTAGCAGCGGCCTGCTCTGATCTGTCGCGCCTGCCGTCGTTTCGCGGCCCGCGCGAAGGGAATCTCGTAACTCCGCAGACGCTCTTTCGAGGCACCTGGCCCGGCTGCACAACGGGTCCCTTTATTTCGCAGCTTCTTTTAAAAGACCTGCTCTGGGGCGAGTCGCTTATCCCGCAGAAATTCCGGACCAGTATGCCCGGCACGGATTACATAACAACCCGGGCAGAATGGCTGGCCAGGCAACGCGGAAATATCACGACCGAGGTCTTCCAGTACGATCCGGTGCCTCGCTATATGATAAACGGTCGCGACCTGGCAATGATGGTACATCTGGATTTTCCCTACCAGACGCCCATGAGCGCTGCGCTGGCACTTATGCTGATAAAAGCGCCGTCAAGCCAGGGAGACCCTTACCGCGGGCTCTTCCGGCAGTGCGGATTTGTTACCTTTGGGCAGGCTCATGTAGTGGAAAGCGTAGCCCGGGTCAGCACCCTTGCCCTGCGCACCGCGTGGCGCCATAAATGGACGCTGCACCGGCGCTGTCGCCCTGAAGAAATGGCAGGCCGAGTCCACGACTACATCATGAACGGCGCTGACTTTCCCATTCATCCTGACATCCTGAGCTCCCCAGTTCTGGCGGAACTCTTTGCGCGCTGGGGTTCTTACGTACTGCCACAGGTATATCCTGAAGGCTGCCCGTGTCATCCTGCCTATCCGTCAGGTCACGCCACATTTGTTTCTGCCGGCTGTACGATGCTTAAAGCCTTCTTCGATGAGGACTTTGTCATACCTGATCCTGTCATGCCATCTCCTGACGGTCTGTCCCTTGTTCCTTACGTCGGGCCACCTCTAACCGTTGGCGGAGAGCTTAATAAACTTGTCGCAAACGTTGCCATAGGGCGCGATATTGCCGGCGTTCACTGGCGCACCGATGCCAGCGAGGGTAACCTGCTGGGAGAACGCGTAGCGGTGGCTTTGCTTCGTGATCTCGCTGGTTGCTATGCCGAGCCTCCCAAACCGGTCAGTATCAAAGGTTTTGAAGGCGCGGTCATTCACCTCTAATCTCAAAAGTTATATGCACGTGATCGAATGTTCATGTGCCTTACTTTTTTTATAGTGACTGTGACCGCTGTTCTGTATATTGACGGCCCGTGGAGGAAACAACTGACTCTCCGGCGTGCGTTTCAGCTTGCAGGTCAGGCAAAGTCGGTTTGGATTACGCCGTGTGACCATTGAACACCCAGATGAAAAGCCGGCCCTGCCAGGGGTGAGCCTGTTAATCCCGGCGTATAACGAAGAGAACGGCGTGGGCGGAGCCGTCGCCCAGGCGCGCGAAGCCCTTGCATCAGTTACTGGCCTTGAAAGCGGCGAGTGGGAAGTGATCGTCATTGATGATGGATCCCGCGACGGCACCGCTGTTGCCGCCGAGGCCGCAGGCGCCCGCGTGTTGCGCCACCGCCAGAACATCGGCTACGGCGCCGCTCTGAAAACCGGCCTGCGCCGCGCAAGGTTTGGCACAATTGTTATCGCAGACGCCGACGGCACCTACCCGATTACGGAAACTGCGACGCTCCTCCACATGTTGGAAGCTTGCGATATGGCCGTAGGATCCCGCACCGGCGGTGATGTGAACATTCCCATTGAACGCCGCCCTGCAAAGTGGCTGCTCAAAGTCACTGCCGAGTTCCTGGCCGCCCGCCGCATTCCCGACCTCAACAGCGGTCTTCGGGCCTTCCGCCGCGCCGACGCTATCCGCTTTATGTCCCTCTATCCCAGCGGCTTCTCCTTCACCACCACAATAACTCTCGCCTATTTGAGCAGCGACCTGTTGATCCATTACCATCCCATTGACTACCACCCGCGCACCGGCAAAAGTAAGCTCCGCCCCATCCGCGATACCAAGAACCTTTTCCTCACCGTGATCCGCAGTATTCTCTTTTTCAACCCTTTGCGCGTATGCCTGCCCATTGGCTTCGCACTGCTGTTTGCCGCGGCCGTAATAGCGATAGGGCCTCGCGATGCCCATGGGCGCATATACGATGGTACTATTACCATTCTCGTTGTTTCAGCGCTGCAGATCATCATCGTGGGCTTCCTGGCCGACATCCTCGCAAGGATCCGGCGATGAAACCCTGGAACGATCATCCTGCGCCTCAAGGCGGCCTCTGCTATGTGGGCCAGCTTAACCCCAACCAGATCGGCTACCTGGTAATGCTGGTGGAAGCCTACGAGGGGCTGGCCATCGTCAGAACAAAGGATGCGGCAGCCGGTATCGTTGAATTCTGGATTTCTCCGTTGATGCGGCAGGACTTCGAGAGTTTTCTGGAAGCTGCTCGGGAGGAGCTGGGCCTGGTAACTAAAGGTCCGATTGTGCTGGATGTTACGGCGCCAGGGTTTCCCGATGCAGTGTAGACATCAGCAGCTTTCACTTATGTAAATCCGATAAGACAGGACTTTGTGGATGAAACAGGATAAACCACAGCGCAGGGCAAGTCAGCAAACCCGCAGGCCATCAACCGCTTCTGCCATTCTTTCCGGCAAAGGGCGAGTGGCCGACAGCGAAGACTACACCAGTATCAGCTGGCTGCTACTGTTCGGAACCTTCCTGCTGATCACCCTGATCTCATTCCTGTTCACCCCGTTCACTCACCAGCTCGACGAGATTAAAAACGTCCTGCTGATGTTCGGGCCCCCCATCCTGCTCGTCCTGGCCCTGCTGAAAATGGATTTTTCCTCAATCACCTGGAAACGCCATGGCTCACTGATCCTTTTTGCCCTGTACTTCCTCTGGATGATTATCTCGTGGGCGGTTAATCCCTATAAGCTGATGGGGGAGCGGGTCATCTGGTTCAATCTTGGCGTTGGTGCGTTCACCGTCATCTTTGCCTGGTTCCTCGACAGCGAAAACAAGGTCCGCAAGACGATGATCTTCTTCGTCACCCTTGGCTTTATCTCAACGATCCTCGGCCTCTTCCTCTACGCCGGCCGCTTTACCCAGGGATTCTATGATGCCCTGCTGGAAGAAGGCAGTCAGAGCCGCTGGGCTACCCTGTTCTACACGCTGTTTAACTCCCACGGCGATATGTACTCGTTCATCCTCAACTCAGACTTCTACGCCGCGTTCCTCGTCATGCTGATCCCCATCGCGCTGTCCATGTTCTTTGTCGAGCAGCGCACAGGCTTCAAGGTGCTGGCTCTGCTTTCGGTTTTGTTGATGAACGTTTGCCTGTTCCTCACCAACTCAAACGATTCGTTTATCTCGATGTTCCTGTTCGCCTACCCGCTCTACTTTCTGTTGGGCTGGAAGTACGTAAAAGAATGGGGACTTTCGCGGCGGTTTGTACTTAGCTTCGCCGGCCTTACCGCAATCATACTGCTGGCCGTGGTAATACTCATGTGGCCGAAACTCAGCGCCACTTACGACTTTAAAACCAACGCCTTTGAAGGTCGCCGCGTACTGTGGGGCGGTGGCTTCTGGCCCTGGATATATGGTGACAATCTCCACGGCGAGCGTGCAGACCTCATCTCCGTTATCTTCGGCACCGGCCCCGGCGGTTATCGTCATTACTTCCCGTGGTTCCGTCGTCCGGACTTCTTCGACCAGCAGATCAACAACGTAACCACCTTCGGCCATAACTTTTACCTCGACGTCCTCCTCGAAACCGGCGTTGTTGGTCTGATCCTTTTCATCGGCTTCCACGTGCGCGTTGTTGCTGATGGCATCCGCCAGATCCGCACAACCCAGAGCCGCACTCACCTTCTCTATCAACTGGCGGTAATCATTGGCCTCGCTGGAATTGCCGTGCAAAACTACTCCAGCCCGAACAACCGATGGGCCGTAGCAGGCATGACCTACTGGTGCATGTTCGGTCTCAGCATGGGACTCTTTTACCTGGAGAATCCCGGCCAGCCCGGAGAAAATGCAGAGAGACGCATTGGGAACATCCCCATATATAAACTGGCCAAGTACTCGTGCATGTTCCTCGCTGTTGTGTTTTTCGTGCGATGCGTAATACCCGGCTTTCAGTTCGGCAATTACTGGTCTGCTGCACGTGCCAACGCCGATGGGCTCCGTTATATGGAAAGCGCCAGCTACCCTGGTCTTTCCCCGGAACAGCGCCTGCAGTTCCTGAATCTGGCCAAAACCGAGTTCGAGCAGGCCATTGAAGATAACCCCACATTCGCCACCAGCTATTATAAGCTCGGCCACGTCTATAACCAGCTTGGTATGAGCGACACCGCCATTAAGACCTACGAAGAACTTGACCAGATTAACCCGAACTACTCAGAAGTGCACCTGAACCTCGGCATCATGTATGCCCAGAAGGCTGGCGACCTGCCCCAGCGCCTGCAGGAAATGCAGGCCGAAACCGCATCCATGCTCACCGAAATGCAGGCTGCCTCCGGAGCCCGCCGCGATTCCCTCGAGCAGGAGTATGGCGAGAAGCTGGAGCAGATGAAATCGCTTGGCTCCAACCTGGCAGAACGGCGCATCGAGTTGATGGAGACCGCCTATAAGCACATGAAAGAGGCGTCTCACCAGAGCAAGAAACCGAACACCCAGTACCTCACGGGCTCCATCGGCCGCGAGCTGGTGATGATGTACGAAGAAGCCGGGGAAAAGGATAAAGCCGATGCCCAGCGCGAGGAGATCAAAAAGTACTTCCGCTCCCTGATCGAATACCAGCCCAAGCTGGAAGAGCTGCAGGTTGACCAGAAAGAGTACTACAGCAAAGCGCAGCGTCAGTTGCTCGCCCTTGCTGAAGAAACGGGTAACATCGACGAGAGCATCGAGGTGCTCAAGGGCATGGTGAAGGATAACCCGGATAACGACATCATTCTTCAGGCCTTGCTGGAGGCCTATGACCGCGGCAACAAGACCGAAGGCAAGCTCAAGTATCTCGAAGACGCCGTGCATGCCGATCCTACCGACGCTGCACTGCGCCTGGAACTCGCCACCGCCTATCAGAAAGCCGGGCAGCAGCAAAAGTATATCAACGAGCTCCGCCGCGTAGAGGTGCTTCAGCCCAAAGATACTGTAGTCCTCGGACAGCTGCAGGCCGCCTACACCGAAGCCGGGAACGATGCCAAAGCGAAAGAATACGACGCAAAGCTTACAACGCTGGAAGCATCAACAACCGCAACGGCAACCGGGACAACATCAACCGCAGCGGGCACAGTGGCAACTGAAGCCACAACAACCGCCGCCGCTGCCGCCGAAGTAGCAGAAACCACCACACCCACCGTTCTTCAGCCCGGAACCACCCCCGTCGAAACCGTCACTTCAGATACCCAAACCACCGCCGCAGGAACAGTGCAGTAACAGTCGTAGGGCGTCCGTCCGGTTACTCTTTCACCTGCATGCGCATCAGGTTATCGTGCATCCGCGTGTAGATCTCGTCCGTCCCGTTGCCATCCATGTCGGCTACCACCAGGCTTAGCACCACGCTGTCGTTGTTCTGCTTCACCAGCGCCGGATTTGCCGCCGCCTTTCCACGGTAGACGGTCTTTCCCTCCGTTGTGAGGACGACCATCGTTCCATCCGACATCAAAATAACAGAGCATGTCTGCATCTGACCACCCACGGGAAGTTTTGCCCAGGCAAGCCCCGAACCTGAGATGTCCACCGCTTTCGGCTGGATCATAGTGGTAAACGCAATTTCGCCCCGTTCCGATCGCCGCTGCAGCAGCACATCCTTGTCAGTGCTATAGGCGAGGCACACAATTGGATAAGCAGAGTTCTCCGCATCCCATTTCATCGGGCCAACCCACTCGTCAGTAGAATAGCCCTCCAGCAGTTTCAGATCCCGGTCCATCACGTTAACTTTCGTGCTGCTGCGGCCGACTACTCTGTTCTCATCCTGTGGAGCTACGAAAACACTAATCGGCTTCAGTTTCGTCGTCGCCTTAAGCACCTGCCCGTCCATGCCCAGCTTCCTTACCCCGCTGGTTCCCGACAAACTTATGACTATGTCAGTACCGGGGTAGGTCGCCGTGCCGATGCTGCCTATGGTGGTAAATGGGTGCCTGTAGCTCCACAGTTTCTTTCCGCTGGAGTCAAACGCCAGCACCTGTCCCAACGCCTTATCCGCAGTGATAAAAGCAGTGCCTGACGTCTCCGTTGCCACCATATTGAAAAGCCCAAGTTCTTTATTGAGCGCAACGGTGCTGCTGACTGTACCATCGCCCTTGTAAAGTGTCACCGTGCCATCTTCGCTTGCAACGGCCAGCTGCGGCTCTGCAGTCTGAGGTCCTGGAATCTGCTCGAAATCAACCACCGGAGTTTTCAGCGTCGCAAACCGCTCCAGTGTGAAATCCAGGCTCCCGGTCTGCCGCGTCAGCG
>JAKFFN010000123.1:0-3380 GCA_036675025.1 Candidatus Sumerlaeales bacterium
GTAGAGGCGCTGCGCGAACTGGACAAGCGCCGTGAATCCATTATTTCATCCATGGAAGAGCGTGAGCTGCTTACCCCGGAACTGCGCGCCGCCATTGAAGCCGCAGACACTATGACCGTTCTGGAAGATATCTACCTGCCTTTCCGGCCGAAACGCCGCACCCGCGCCATGATGGCCCGCGAAAAAGGCCTGGAGCCGCTGGCACTCACGCTGCTTGAGCAGGGAGATGTAGACCCTGCCGCCATTGCGGCTGAATTTATCAGCGAAGAGAAGGGCGTAGCCACTGCCGAAGACGCACTGGCTGGCGCGCGCGACATCATCGCAGAAACCATCAGCGAAGATGCTCCCACGCGTGCACGTATGCGCGACCTGTTCATGAAGAAGTCTACGATCACCTCTAAGCTTGCTCACAAAGATAAGGAAGAAGCCGGCGCCCGCTTTCGCGATTATTTCGAATGGACAGAAGCCGCAGGCACTGCCCCCAGCCACCGCGTGCTGGCGATCTTCCGCGGTGAGAATGAGAACATGCTGAAGGTTACGGTGGAGCCGCCGGAGCAGGATGCGCTGGTGCTGCTCCACACGCAGTGGGTAAAGGGCGGAGGCCGCGCGGCCGAGCAGGTTCGCATGGCAGCCGATGACGCGTACAGCCGTCTGCTGAATTCTTCCATGGAAACAGAAATGCGGGCCGAGCTGAAACGCCGCGCTGACGAAGTCGCCATCCACGTTTTTGCTGAGAACCTGCGCGAACTGCTGCTGTCGCCGCCGCTGGGCCAGAAGCGTGTGCTGGCAATCGATCCCGGTCTGCGCACCGGCTGCAAGATTGTGTGCCTCGATGCCCAGGGCGCACTTCTCCACACGGATGTGGTGTACCTGCAGCGGAGCGAACGCGAGGCACAACAGGCCGGGCAGATCATCATGGCGCTGGCCGACAAGTTTAAGATCGAGGCCATCGCCATCGGCAACGGCACCGGCGGCCGCGAGACAGAAGCGTTCGTGCGGGCGCTCGGACTTTCGGCGAGCATTGCCATCGTGCTGGTCAATGAAAGCGGCGCGTCTATCTACTCGGCATCAGACGTGGCGCGGGAAGAGTTTCCCGACCAGGACATCACCGTTCGCGGCTCGGTTTCGATTGGCCGCCGCCTGATGGATCCGCTGGCCGAGCTGGTAAAGATTGACCCCAAGTCTATCGGAGTCGGGCAGTACCAGCACGACGTAGACCAGAAAGCGCTGAAGCGTGGGCTTGACGACGTGGTGGAAAGCGCCGTGAATGGCGTGGGCGTGGAAGTGAACACCGCAAGTAAACAGCTGCTGACTTATGTGGCAGGGCTGGGTCCGCAGCTGGCCGGAAACCTGGTAAAGTACCGCGCAGAAAACGGACCGTTTGCCAGCCGGGCGGCCATCAAAAAAGTGCCGCGCCTGGGAGCCAAGGCTTTTGAACAGTGCGCCGGCTTTCTCCGAATCCGCGACGCGAAAAACCCGCTGGATGCGAGCGCAGTACACCCGGAAACTTATCCCATCGTAGAGCAGATGGCGAAGGACCTGGGATGCACAGTAAAAGACCTGGTGCGCGATGCCACCCTGCGCGAGAAGGTAGACCTTAACAAGTACGTTACTGACACCGTCGGCCTGCCAACGCTAACCGATATCATGCAGGAGCTGAGCAAACCCGGCCGCGACCCGCGCGAGCAGTTTGAAGTGTTCTCGTTCACCCAGGGCGTAAATACCATGGACGACCTGAAGCCTGGCATGAAGCTGCCGGGTATCGTGACAAACGTGACGGCGTTCGGCGCGTTCGTAGATATCGGTGTGCACCAGGACGGCCTCGTGCACGTAAGCCAGCTGGCAGACAAATTTGTGAAGGACCCCGGCGAGGTGGTAAAAGTGCACCAGAAAGTCATGGTGACAGTAACGGAAGTTGATGCTGCAAGAAAGCGCATCGCGCTGAGCATGCGCAGCGACGCAAAGCCGGAAGAAAAAGGCGAACGGACTGGTCAACGGGAAGAGCGGAAGCCGCAAGGAAGCGAGAAGCCGCAGGGTGGGGGGAAGCCGCAGCAGGGTGCGGGTAAACCGCAAGGCGGGGATAACCGCCCGCACAACAATCAACCTCGCCAGCAGCAGCAGCGCCCACAGCCGCAGAAGAACAACTGGTTCTCTGAAGCACTGGCCAATGCAAAAAAGAAATAAAAAAGACGGCTAAGCGGCAGGTAGGACGGGCACTCCTGCCGGTCTCAGTGGACGTCGCAGCACAATAGGCTGCTCCACCTGCATAGAACTTCCTCGTTCACCAACCCGATCCTATTGACATACCTATGTACCCGGCCCTAAACCCACAGCACCAATGGCAAACGACCTCGACTTCTACCTGCGCCACCTACCCCACTGGCAACCACCCGGGTGCATCATGTTCGTTACGTTCCGGGTGTCCGGCTCACTTCCAACCAGAATTGAAGAAGAGCTTATCCAGCAGGCTCGCCTTTTGAAACAAAACTCTAAGACATCACCGCCGAATTGCCCGGAGATGCTTCTCGCGTGGAAGAAGCTGTTCAAGTACACCGACGACAATCTGCACACATCCAACATGGGTTGCATCCTGCAAAGAACCGAACTGGCTGCAATTGTCGAACACTCCATACACCATGGCGAGAAGCTGAGTCACTACCGACTGCACCGCTACTGCATCATGCCAAACCACGTGCACATCCTGCTTGAGCCACTGCCTCTGCATCGCAGAGAAGCGGCTAATTTTCCCCCTGCTGCCTGGCCGCCATTGTTTTACTCCGACGATACAAAGCTGCTGGTCTGTGGGGATAAAAAGCCTGAAGATATAAAGTGGCGACCGATCCGGCAAATTATGCAGCCGATGAAAGGAGCCACGGCACGACGGATTAACGTGATTCAGAAGTCGTCGGGCAACGTGTGGAGCTCCGAAAGTTATGATCATTGGATCAGGAATGGCGGAGAGTACGGGCGGGTGGTGACGTATATCGATGAGAATCCTGTGAAAGCTGGATTGTGCAGAACAGCGGGTGACTGGAAGTGGAGCAGCGCGGGAAGTTGTAATGTTGTTTCTCAGTATAGAAACGGTTTTGAAAGTGCGGGGTAGATTGATAGCCGTAGCGATTTTGGGAAGACTGGCGCCCACTGAGACCGGCAGGAGTGCCCGTCCTACCCGGCGCTGTCTTGTCTCACTCGAGCTATTGAAGACCTGCGCATTTTGAAGATTTCTTTCCTCGTCTTTCTTCTTCTTTTTGGCAGCTTTGCTTACTTCCAGCATAGCGAGCCGGGGTGGAATGTGAACTCCCGTTTTGCTTTGTCGCTGGCACTGGCAGAAACGGGGTCTCCCGTTGTTGATCGGTATGTTACGCTGCCCGGACTCGAAA
>JAKFFN010000149.1:0-3369 GCA_036675025.1 Candidatus Sumerlaeales bacterium
AGCCACCGAATTGCGGCTTTGCCGTCTTCTGCAGTCTCAACCACGATATCCTGGGCCTTCCCGCCCAGCGCCACTTCGATAGCCAGCTCGTGCTCGCGTTTGGCTTCGATAAGCGTCGTCACAACGCCCACCAGGCCCTTCAGCTTGCCCTTTTGCCCGGCCTGCATCACTTCCTTTACGCCGCGGAAATAACCCTCGAAACTGGCCTGAAGGTCGGCAAGCGCATCGTGGCGGCTCTGGCATTCCTGCGCCTGCCGGCGTGCATTTTCCATGTCACCGGTGATGTTGTAAAGTTCCAGCTCGCGGCTGCGAAAGCTCTCCCGGGCCGACGCCGCTTCGCCAGTCAGGCGCTCGCGCTCGCGCTCACTGAACTCCATTGTCTCGCGGCGCGCAGTGCGATCCTTCTCCAGTTCCGCCTGCTGCTCCTGAAGCCCCGCCAGCTCGGCGTCGCTCTGGCCCAGCTCATCCACCAGCTTTTCTTCCATCACGCGCGCGACGCGGATCTCGTTATCCTTCTCCATGCGGGCGCGGGTGGCCTGGGTAATCTCCTGCCGCAGGCGCGACATTGTTTCCGCGTTGGCGTCGCTGTCGCCCTTCAGCGACTCGTAAGCTTCCTGCGCTTCCTTGTGCTGAACCTTCAGCGACTCCACTTCCGCTTCCTGCACTTCCAGCAGCTGCAGCGTTTCCGCCTCGGTGGCTCCCAGCTTGGCCGAGTTCTCCAGGAACTCGGCAATCTGGTGCTCCAGGCTGGTGCGGCGCTCCTGGTTGTTCTCGCGGCGCTGGCTGAGCAGCGCGATCTTGCCCTGTGCTTCCTGCAGATCGTTGTTCAGCTCGAAGTTCAGCGCCTGGTTATCTTCCAGGTTCTGCTGCACCTCGTCGGCCTTCGACCGGTAGGCCATCTGCTCTTCTTCGATCTGCTTCAGCTCTTCGCGCAGCGTGGCCACGGTGACAGCCAGCTCCTTATAGTGCGCTTCGCTTTCCTGGCTGCTCGCACGGAACTGGAAGTAGCGGCGCACCAGAAGTTCCATCTCCAGCACCCGCAGGCCGGCCGTCAGTTCCTTGTAGCGCTCCGCCTTGTTGGCCTGGCGCTTGAGCCCGCCCGCCTGCCGGCGTACCTCGTTAATAATATCAGTCAGTCGGAGCAGGTCATCGTCAGTGCGGTTCAGCTTCAGCAGGGCCTCATGCTTGCGGGCCTTATACTTCGAGATGCCAGCGGCCTCATCAAAAATGGCCCGGCGCTCCAGCGGCTTACTATTGATGATCGCGTCAACTTTACCCTGCTCAAGAACGCTGTAGCTGTCGGTGCCGATGCCCGTATCCAGGAACTGGTTCAGGATGTCTTTCAGCCGGCACTGCTGCTTGTTGAGGATATACTCGCTTTCACCGGTGCGGAACAAGCGCCGGCTGATTTCCACTTCATCATAATCCACAGGCAGGGTACGCTGGCGGTTGTTCAGCGTCAGCTTTACGCTGGCCATGCCCAGCGCCTTCATGCCGCCCGAGCCACTGAAAATCACGTCGCCCATGCGGCTGCCACGCAGGCTCTTCGCGCTCTGCTCGCCCAGCACCCACCGGATGGAGTCGAACACGTTCGACTTGCCGCACCCGTTAGGGCCGACGATCACCGTGATACCGGGATGAAAATCCACAACGGTCTTATTGCCAAAGCTCTTAAACCCATGGATCTCGAGTCGCTTGAAGAACTGCATTAAAGTTACCTCTCTTACACCATACTGACAGCTTTTGACTTACACCAAAGCGGCCGGGATAGTGGCAGATTTATTGCCATTTCTCTGCACCGCGACGTACCAAATGCGCAAGGGATTTATCTGCCGCCATACAATATATTGTGCTTGATTTAGGCTAAATCGAGCAGGGGTAGTGGTTTTGAGGTTGGGGCCCCTAAATGCAGTCGGCGTGATGACCAAAAGCGCATTCAATGATGTACTATTCTGTGCAGGAGATGCAAACATATGAGAACTACAATAACACTAAATGATGCCCAGCTTGCGGAAGCACAGCGATTAACAGGTGTTTTAGAAAAATCTGCCCTGGTAAAGGAAGCACTGAAGGCACTCATTGAACGCGAAAGTGCACGCCGCCTGGCCTTACTAGGTGGAACGGAGCCAGATCTGGAACCTATACCGCGCCGGCGCCCGGAATGATACTGGCAGACTCTTCAATCTGGATTACGCACCTGCGGTCTTGCGACGAAGGACTCAACAGACTCCTTGATAAAGGGAGAGTTGTCATCCACCCATATATTGTTGGAGAACTTGCATGTGGGAGCCTGCGGAACCGGCAAGAGATTCTGCGGTTTATGAACGCCTTACCGCAAGTCCCAGTGGTCTCACATGGTGAAGTTATGGACTTCATCGATAGCCGAAAACTGATGAGCAAAGGCATAGGTTATGTTGATATGCATTTGTTGGCTTCAGCCGTAATTGCCCAGGCTAAGATTTGGACAAGCGATAAACGCTTAGAACAAATCGCAAGGGAAATGGGAAAAGCATTATAGTCTCTAGAGTCTCGCTCCTGACACGCTGTACCGTAGGTGCTTCGCGGGCCCCTTCAGGCGTATCACTCCAGCCTCGCACAGGGCATTTTTGAAGGAGATGAGTTATACCCATTATTTATGCCGGGCGTCTCCGGCTGCAATGCTGCGCAACTTTGTCCGTTCCACCTAAGGATCTAAGAGCCTTAGCGGCTTCACAGGTTTTCCATTCCTCGAAGATGACCTCCAAAGCTAGTATCCAGTCATACCCAACGGCTAGAGCGACGTCCTTCAGACAATCCACATTCCATTCAAAAGCGGCTTGCTGATCCTGCATAAAATCTGTTAGATCCCAGTTCTGCAAACTACACTCGGTGCTCTCCGAAGCCACAGTTGACTGAAGTTTCTCCCTCACATCTTTATGTAAGCCAGCCAGAGTATACGCAGATTCTTCTGCAGGTGCACCAAAGATTTCGCGGGAGTGAACCTGAAGCACTTCACAGAGCTTAAAAAGCTCTGATAATGAGACAGTCATAGCGAGTTCATCAGAGTACGCCTCAAGGTCGTAGTAGGACGCTGAAGGCAGGCCAATCTTCCTGGCTACGTCGTGCTCGGATAGTCCCTTTTGAACCCGTAGGATTTTTAGTTGTTCATTCGGTTGCATGGCGATCGGCTGTCCCCAAGTGCATAAGCGGTTGAGTTGATTTCATCTAATGATTCCCCATACCTATACGACCGACACTCCGGCATCCTCGGCTGCGCGCGCCAGTTTGCCATCTAAAGTTGCCAGCGCAGCACCTATGTCTAAGGCAAGATGTAAATACTGCGCGTCGTAGTAGCTGACCTGATACTGTTTCGCCACGCTCATAGTATTC
>JAKFFN010000010.1:0-19178 GCA_036675025.1 Candidatus Sumerlaeales bacterium
AAAAAAAGGGACGAGCCAAACAGCCCGTCCCAAATCAAATCTAATTCTTATGCCTTCTGTGCCTTTTCGTGGCTAATCTTTTTTTTGCGCCTTCTGCGCCTCTTTGCGGCTAATCATGCTTTTGGTTTTTCGCGCCTTCTGCGCCTCTTTGCGGCTAATCCTGCTTTTGTTTTTTTGCGCCTTCTGCGCCTTCTGCGCCTTTTTCCGGCTACTATATCTTCTGTCTCAGCGCCGCAAAGTGCTCCAGTGCTCTTTTTTGTGTTCTGCTTTTTTGTGCCTTCTGTGCCTTTTTGTGGCCATTTCTTTTTGCGCCTTCTGCGCCTTTTTGCGGCCAGTTATTTTTGTGTCGTTTGTGCCGCGAAGCGTTTTGTGCTCTTTGTGGTTCTGCTTCTATTGGTCTGCTTTTAGTAAACCGTTTTAGCGGTCTGCTTTAATTAATTGTGCTTTTCTTTCTTTTGCTGTTCTTTGCGTCCTTCGCGTCTTTGCGTCAAATTTCGCCACCATCCCACACCCCGCTACCACGTTTATCCCGCCAGCCACCCATCCAGGCCCGCCCTCACAAACTCATCATCCTGCATCCACCCATAGCTCCTCTGGATCCGCGTAAGCTCCTCCGCCTGTCCCGGGCTCAACACCTCATGCGGGTTCAGACACAACACATTCTCCAGCAATCCCTGCCGGCGCAATATCTCGTGTATCCCCGGGATGCACCCCGCGAACTTGTTCGCCGCATCAAACACCACCGCGTTCGCATCCGTCAGTTCAATGTTCTTCCGAAGCAGATCCATC
Source organism: Candidatus Sumerlaeales bacterium (assembly GCA_036675025.1). Lineage (GTDB taxonomy): Bacteria > Sumerlaeota > Sumerlaeia > Sumerlaeales > Sumerlaeaceae > JAKFFN01. Next base: position 790 of record JAKFFN010000010.1, read on the forward strand.
GGCACAGAATCCACGCCATTCACCACCGCATGGATTTCATCCAGCAGTTCCACCGCCTTCTTCGTCCACACGCAGAACTGCCCAAGCAGCCCGCCCCTGATGCGCAGGTGCTTCTCCCCCGCCGACGTCTGGATCACATACGGACTCAGCAGGTCAGCAATGATGTTGTCATCGTTGCCCGTGTACAGCGTGATGTCATTCTCGCGGCCTGCCTCGGCCACCGCCCGCACCACGTCAATCGTCTGGTAACGGTTAAACGGCGCCATCTTGATCGCCACCACGTTCTCGATCTCCGCAAACCGCCGCCAGAACGAAAACGGCAACACCCGTCCGCCCACCGCCGGCTGCAGGTAGAAACCGATAATCGGGATGATCTTGCTCACCTCACGGCAATGCCCGATCATCTCGTCTTCTGTGGAATCCTTCAGCGCCGCCAGGCTCAGCAGACCACAGTCGTAGCCCAGCGATACCGCCAGTTCCGCTTCCTTCACAGCCTGCGCTGTCGGACCACAGATACCCGCAATCTTGATCACCGGGCGCCCGCCCGTAAACTTCTCGTTCGTCAGCTCTTCAGCGCCAATCTCCAGCACCGGCTTAAACAGGTTATGCTGCGGCTCGCGAATCTCAAACTGCGTGCTGTGCACCGCCACCGCAACGCCACCACTACCCGCCGCCAGGTAATAACGATAAAGCGCCCGCTGCCGCCGCTCATCATGCCGACGCTCAGAATCAAGCGCCAAAGGCGTAGCAGGAATAACAACACCCTTACGGATGAGTTCCAAAATCTCAGGGCGAGGCATGGGACAAGACAATGATTGTTCTCCGGTTGTGATTTTAGGTATGGTGATACTCACGAATTTTGACGCAAAGGCACGAAGACACAAAGAAATAAGGAGAAGAAAATATTAAGAATTCCGCTTTCTGCGCCTTACTGCTGGATTCTTTTTGCGCCTTCTGCGCCTTTTTGCGGCTAATCTATTTTATTTTTTTATCGCGTGGCATTACTAAGTCTATTGTGTTCCTGCTTTTGTATCCTGCTATTATATCCTGCTTTTCTTTCTGTTGCTGTTCTTTGTGCCTTGGTGTCTTTGTGTCAGAAATCGATGTTTTCACGACCTCTTAACTTTGTGCCTCTTGTGCTTTTTTGTGGCTAAAACTTTCTTTGCGGTTCTTTGCGCCTTTCCGCCTTTGCGTCAAATTTCGCTATTTCGCACCACTGACGGGTTCATCCAAAAACTGCCCATCCGTCACCTGGAAATGCGTCGGCTTATTCAGGTTCCGTCCCCCCGCCATGATCCACTCCGCTGTCATGCGTATCAGCTCATCCGCGCTTACTTTCGGCTGACCCCACAGTTCCATCGACCGGCTTGCGTCATTCAGAAACGCGTTTGCACCCGGCTCGCCCACAAACGTCACCGGCTTGTTAAACAGCTCGCCAAACTTCTTCGCGATGTCTTCCGTCTTCAGCGTCTCCGGACCAGTGATGTTCATGATCGCCGCCGGGCTGGCAGTGTGCTCCAGGCAAAGGAGCGCGCGGTTATTGGCATCGCCCTGCCAGATGATGTTGAACACCGGCACGCTACGGTTTACCGGGCGCCCTTCCCAAATCGGCTGGGCGATGTCGGTCAATACACCATAGCGCAGATCGATGGCATAGTTGAGCCGGTACTGCAGAACCTCTGTGCCCTTAGTGTTGCTGAAGTGCTCAAAGATGCGCTCACGGCCAAGGCAACTGTTGGCGTACTCGCCCACCGGCAGCGCCGGGTCGGTCTCGCTGGAACCGGGTCCGTCGACCTTCAGTAGCGGGTAGACGCAGCCAGTGGAAAACGCAACTATGCGCGAATCGACAAACTCCTGGGCTACGTTGTTTGGCACGATAACGTTCATGATCCAGGTCAGTGGTTCGCTGCCCACGTCACCAAACTTGCGCCCGGCCAGGAAAATCACGTTCTTCACCTTGGGCAGCGCCGCCACTTGGGCCGCGTCGCTCAGGTCGCAGGTAATCGTCTCTACGCCCGCTGCTCCCAGGAGGCTTTTCTGGGCCGGGTCACTGAACCGTGCAACGCCGATCACGCGCTTTTCAACGCCGGCGGCCTTGCAGGCTTTTACGGCCATGCGGGCCAGGCTGGGACCAACCTTGCCTGCTACACCCAGCAAAATAATGTCGCCATCAAGCCGGCGCATCATTTCTATGGTTTCGGGATAAGGCTCAGATAAAATCTCTTCGAGTTCGTTTTCATTTGCAGGCGTTTTCATTGACAGTATGTACCCAGTTACGAATTTAAATATTGGTAGTTTAATTAACTACAAACTAGGAAGTCCACTATGGCAAATCGTGTCCGCAACCAAATTCTTTCGCCCGTCGGCGTATGTGTTCTCCCCCGCCCGGGAGCCAATGCATCGCGCACCGCGACCTATCCCGATTACATCTATGAAATCATGGATGCCTCGGGCGTCTTCTATACGCAAGAAGAGTTTGAAGGGCTCGCCGGGCGTCTGCCGTCCCTGGGCGTGTTGGTAACGATTGGCGAAGTGGCGCTTCCTGATGAACTGTCGCAGGCATTGACGGACTGGGTGGAAGCGGGCGGCGCCTGGATAAGCGTGGCCGGTGTGTGCGGCTTGCATGGTCTCTTTGGAGTCGAGGCAGCCCCAGCCGGATTCTCCATGTTTGGCGGTGGCGTGGCCAACCTGGGTGAAGGTTACCTGAAGCCTGATCAGCCAGGGCACCCCGCGCTCAGCCACCTGGAAATCCCCCTGCACTATTATAACGGTACTCCCCTCCTGAAGACCGATGCCTCTGTCCTGGCCCACGGCCTCGACGCCCACGGGCGTGAAACCGAACGGGTAGTTCTTACAGAGAAAGCAGCCGGCGCCGGCCTGGCCATCTGCATAGCGGTCGACATCACCGGCAGTGTGGTCATCATTCAGCAGGGCCGCGGTGCTGTCACCCGCGATGGTATCCCGGCCCCCGACAGCACTGGACCTATTTGCGATGAAGTATTGAAAAGCGGTGACGGCGGTGCGCTGGACTGGCTATTTGACCGTGAACCGGTTCCAGGCGTGCCCGGATCAGCGGCGTTTCTGCAGCCCATTGCCGACCAGTGGCGCGAACTCCTGTTGCGTACAATCTTCTACGCGGCAAACCGGCAGGGAGTGGAGGTGCCGGTGCTCTGGCTCTACCCGCGCAACCAGCCGGCCATTGCGCACATATCCCTCGATACCGACGGAAACGAGCCGGCTCACGCAGATATACTGTTTAACACCCTGGAGGAACAAGGGGTTAAAGCCACCTGGTGCACGATCATGCCAGGTCTGCCGCAGCCTTTCATGCTGAAGATCCAGGAGCACGGCCACGAGCTGGCCATGCACTATGATTCCATGACCGACGGCCTCAACTGGGGCCGCGACCAGTTCTCACTGCAGTGGCGCGGCCTTGTGGACCTGTTCAACGGGCACCAGCCGGTGACGAACAAGAACCATTACCTCCGCTGGGAGGGCGATACCGAACTGTGGGAATGGTGCGTCGCGCACCAGATCCAGCTGGACCAGACCAAGGGCGCCAGCAAAACCGGTGAGGCCGGGTTTAACTTCGGGACCTGCCGTCCGTACTTCCCGGTCGATTTCCGCGGCAACTACTTCGACGTGCTGGAGCTTCCTACCTACACCCAGGACATGGAGATTTTTGCTCCCACCGCCCTCTTCTACGCCCTTTTAAAGCCCGTGGTAAAGCACCACGGCGTGCTCCACCTGCTCTTCCACCCCGCCCACACCCACAAACCGGCCACCAATAAAGCACTCCGTGAAGTGACCGACAAGGGACGCGAGGCCGGCCTGGAATGGTGGACTGCCGAGCAGATCAATAACTGGGAACGCGCCCGCCGCATGGTTAAGTGGGAAGGCTACAGTGCAGACGATGCCGGCACCCGCGTGAAACTCCAGAGCGCCTCTCCCCTGCCGGAGGCCACCATTCTATGGATGGGCGCTCCGGCAGCCGCCGGTGACACGGGAGCCCGCTGGGGATTTGAATCGCGGGTTGAAACGGTGAACGTCGGCAGCGAAGCCTGGGAAACTTCCAGCGCCGAAGTTGCGAAAGCGTAGTCGTAAGGGTCCAGGAGGGTCCATGCGGGAATAGCGCAACCGGAATCGATGCCGTAGCTTTCAATTCACAACAGTGCAGCGGTTCCAACTCCCTGGGCCCGTTAATTAGGAAAATGGCGCATTAATTTCTCCGCATAAAAGACTGCAACCACTAGACTTACAAAATAAATAAAGCGATTTACAAGCACTTGGATAACTGAAACCATTGGACTTACACAGTAAATTAAATGAAAAAAATTTTCCACCCGCTATTCCGGTTGCAAAATTCGGCCAACACCCTACATATTTCACTCGTATTTTAACTCATGGAGACGATCATGTCTGCAAGCAGCGCCACGGAACAAGCCGCCATTGCCGGTGGCCAGCCCGCCAAAACGGTTCCCTATAACCGGCAGTTCAAGTTCGACGAAACCGAACTGGCCGAAGTAAAGGAGGCGCTCGACCAGGGCACCCTCTTCTACGCCTTCGGCGAAAAGGTGAAGAAGCTGGAGGCCGAGTTCGCCGAAAAGCACGACGGCGCAAAGTTTGCCGTCTCCACCAGCAGCGGCACCGCCAGCATCCACGTGGCCCTGATCGCCGCCGGCATCTCCCCCGGCGATGAAGTCGTGGTGGCCCCCATCACCGACATGGGCAGCATCGCCCCCATCCTCTGGCAGGGCGCCATCCCGGTCTTCGCCGACGTCCATCCCACCCGCCACAGCATGACCGTCGACACGGTAAAGGCCGTCCTCACCGACAAAACTAAAGCCGTCGTCCTGGTTCACCTCTGGGGCAATCCGGCAGATCCCACAGAACTGCGGGCTCTGTGCGACGAACGCGGCATCACCCTGATCGAAGACTGCGCCCAGGCCTATGGCTGCAAACACAATGGCAAATACGTAGGCCGCATCGGCCACATCGGGTGCTACAGCCTGAACGATTTCAAGCACATCTCCGCCGGCGACGGCGGCATGGTACTGACAGACGACGCAGACCTGGCACGCCGCCTGCGCCTGGCAACCGACAAGGGCTACAGCCGCGAAAAAGACGTTGCCGAGCGCAACCCGACGTTCCTGTGCAACAATTACCGCATGACCGAGCTCCAGGGCGCCGTCGGCCGCGCGCAGCTTAAGAAGATGGACTCCATCATCGAGCGCCGTCAACAATGGTGCGACCAGCTGCGCGAGCGCATCGCCGGCCTGCCGGGAGTCATACTGCCTGAAGTCACCGCCAACGGCGAAGCATCCTGGTGGTTCTTTATGTTCCGCGTAGAAGCCGCTAAACTGGGCGCCACGGCCGACGAATTCGGCGAAGCGCTCCAGGCGGAAAAAGTCCCGGTCGGCGTCCACTACATCGGCCGCTGCATCTATGAATATCCCATTTTCGTCGACCACAGCGCCTTCGAACGCGGCTCCCATCCCTACCAGTCCGTCAAATACCAGAAAGGCATGTGCCCCCAGGCCGAAGACCTCCTGGCCAACTGCCTCATACTGCCCATTAACGAAGGCTACACCCAGCAAGACCTCGACGAAACCGTAACCGCCTTCCAAAAAGCCGTAGCCTGGGCAAACGCTCGCAAATCCTGAATTAAAAAAGCCCGGCAAAGTCAGCCGGGCTTTTCCCATTCTACTTTCTACATTCTACGTTCTACAGCGCGCTTGCGCGCTAAAGTTTCATCCCGCCCAGCGCAATACCCTTAACAAAGTGGCGTTGGAATGCCAGGAAGATAACGAACGTCGGCAAAAAATTGATAGTCGCCGCCGCCATGTTGATTCCGAAACTCGAGGTAGTATCGGCAAACGTAGCAAGTCCCACCGTGAGCGGCCGCATGCTCTCCGATGCCGTAAAGATCAGCGGGTAAAGGAAGTTGTTCCACGCAGTAATAAAGCCCAGGGTGCCAAGCGTAGCGACAGCCGTCTTGCTGAGCGGCATGATCACGTGGCGAACCACCTGCCACGGCGTGCAACCATCAATAATGGCTGCTTCCTCCAGGCTCTCCGGAATCGACTGGATAAACTGGCGCATAAGGAAAATGCCGGTAACATTCAGCAAATGCGGCACGATCAGCACCCAGTAGGTGTCAATCCAGCCGATGGCGTTCATCATAAGATAAAGCGGCGCCAGCGTCACCTGGAACGGAATCATGATACTAGCCAGGAACATCCAGAATATGACCTCTCGCCCCGGGAACTTCTTCTTGGCAAAGATGTACCCCAGCAGCACCGAAAACGCAATGCTGCCGATCACCGGAATTACCGAAACAATGACCGAGTTCAGCGTCCACCGGATAACCGACGAACGGCTGAAAAGGATTTCATAATTTAGCCAGGTGGGCTCTGTAGGCAGCCAATCCCACGGGCCGGTAAAGTAGGTGCGGGTTTCCTGGAAAGATGCTGCCACCATAATGACAAACGGACCCACAAGAAAACAGAAAACGATGAGCACCGTAGCCCACCACAGCAGCCGGGAAAGAAGCGAGTCGTAACGATCCATATCAGTACCAGTCCGCCTCCTTCCCCAGGTATTTGTTCTGCGCCCAGCTGATAAAGAGAACCAGCAGCAGCAGCGCATAAGCCGAGGCTGAAGCATAGCCCATGCGGAAACTCTCAAAGCCCATCTGGTAGATAAAATAGACGATGGTCGTGGTCGAATTAACCGGCCCGCCCTGGGTGAGCAGGTAAGCCGAATCAAACACCTGGAACGCGCCGATGGTAGTCAGCACGACCACGAAATACATGGTCGGTCTCAGCAGCGGCAGCGTCACATTGCGGAATGTCTTCCAGCGACCAGCACCATCAATCGCCGCCGCTTCATAAAACACATCCGGGATTCCCTTCAGCCCGGCCAGGAAGTACACCATGTTCCATGCGGCACCTTTCAGAATCCCGAGCAAAGCCAGCAGCGGAAGAGCCTGATCCGGATTCTGAAGCCATGTCTGCGGAGGAATACCGAACAGTCCAACAATGCGGTTAGCCAGCGAGCCCGCATCACCTTTGAAGATCCACTCGAAAATAAGCGCAAAAACGACAAAGCTGGTCACCACAGGCAAAAAATAAACCGTCCGGAAGAACTTGGCTCCCCGCGTTTCTCGATTAACCAGCAGCGCCAGGCCCAGAGAAATACCGATCATGGGTGGCACATACATAAGTGCAAAAATGATGGTATTAACCAGGGCCGTCCGAAACAACGGGTCGTGGTAGAGTTCGATGTAATTGCGCAGCCCGATAAACTTTGGCGCGCCCATCAATTCCCACTGCGTAAAGCTGAGCACGAGGCTCATTAGAACCGGTATAAAAGTAAAAGCGAGGAAGAGCAGACAGGCCGGCACCATCACTGTCAGAAGAAAATTGCGATCGGCGCTACTGAGTTTTTTGCCGGCCACGGCAGTCGATTTCATCGGCCACGCTCCAGCATGGCGTTTACTGCCGATTCCGCGTCCTTTAATGCCTGCTCAGGAGTTTTCTGTCCAAACAGTGCCTGCTGCATTTCCGGTATAAGGATCTGGGGCACCTGGCGCGCGTACTCGTGATTCACGTCAGGCCGGGTAAAGGGAAGCTCCGCTTCCAGTTTTGACATCAGCGGATCATCTGTGTAAATAGGGCCAACGCTTTTTTTGCACGGGAAATAATTGGTGCTTTTGCAGAAGTATTTCATGTTATCCGGCCGCGTCATAAAGTTAAGCCAGATGGCAGTTTCTTTAGGATGCTTGCTGGTTTTGAAGACGGCATATCCCGCCACCGAAGAGTAACCGATACGCTTATCCTTTTCCAGGATTGGCGCGACGTCGAGAGGCAAATCTGGAATATCCCGCCGCAGACCCTGAAGTTCCACGCTGCCAGCGCCGAACCAGTAGGCCAACTTGCCGCGACCGAACTCTCCCCCACCGGATACTGATAGAAAGGAGTGTGGGATATAGCCCTTCTTAAAGTTCTCCGTTATAAATGACAATGCCTCGACACCCGCCGGACTGTTAAACGCAGCACGGGTTCCATCATCGGAAAACACCTGCCCGCCAGCCTGCCACAGCAGCGGCCAGAGGCTTCCGTTTAATGTATCACCGCCCAGTATGATGCCAAAGCCATGTTGATCTGCTCGTCCATCACCGTCAATATCGCGGGTTGCCCTGGCTGCCAGGTCCGCAAGCTGATCCCAGTTTGTAGGCGGTGAATCAGGATCCCAGCCGGCCTGCTTCAAAAGGTCGCGGTTATACAGCGCAGCATACACAGTGCGCAGCATCGGAAAGATGTAGCGGTGCTTATCTACTGTAATGGAATCCAGAAGTTCCGGCCCGTAGTCCTGCCGAATCTCCTCAGATAAATATTGATCAATCGGCAGCAGTGCATCGCGAGACACCATCTGGGCCACCAGGTCGAGGTTCAGGTACACGCAATCTGGAGCGCGGTTTCCCGCGATGGCCGTAATCATCTTCTGCGTCCTGCCTACCCAGGGCAGGGTTTCGATCTCGACTTTGATTTCCGGATGCTCCGCCTTAAAGCGGCGAAGCAACTCGTCGTAGATTTCCTGGTCGCGAAGTTCCGGCAGCATGGGAAAAGTCCACATGCGCACAGTGACTTTTCCCGTCACATTCTCAGCGGCATCTTTGCTGCAGCCGGCCAAGACAAACACAGCCACCGACAGCACAAGCACAAGGCCAAAGCCAACGATAAATCGGGGTCGGCGAAGTATAGGACTCACATTCTGCATTCGAAGGAGGAAAAAGGGTGCATGTGACTTACACAACTCAAAATGTCACGAAAATGCATTTTACGTTCGAATCAGTGAAATGTGTTGCGCTGTTGATTTTCCAAGGCGTCAAGCACTTTACTTTCTTCAGGAAATAACAGGATTTTCATGGCTATCAAGCAGGTAGTTTTGACGGGACAAAGCGGCAAAGTTCGCGTGGAAGAACTGGAACTCGAACCGGTTCCCGCAAAGCATGTGCGGGTGAAAATCATACACTCAGGGATCAGTCCCGGAACAGAACTCCTGGGCCTGGACCGTTCTCGTGGTCTGGATGGCGAGTTCCGGATGGGATACCAGGCTGCCGGCATAGTGGAGGAAGTCGGGCCGGGTTTCACACGGAACATTAAAGTGGGCGACCGCGTGGCCTGTTATGGCGGACCTTATGTCTACCATGCCTCCCACCTGAACGTACCGGAGAATCTTGTGGCCCTGCTCCCAGACTCCGTAGATACCCGTGAAGCCGCCTTTTGCGCTCTCGCCAGCATCGCTCTGCACGGTTTCAGACACAGCGGCTGCTGCCTGGGCGAGATGGTAGCGGTGGTAGGGCTGGGGCTGCTGGGCAATTTGGCTGCCCAATGCGCAAAGGCCGCAGGCTGCCGGGTTATCGGGTGCGAGTTAATGCCTCGCCGCATCGCCGCAGCGCGCGATGCCGGGCTTGAAGTGGTGTCCTCGCTTGAGGATTTAAAGAGTCGTGTCGCTGAATTGAGTAACGGTCACGGTGCAGATGCGGTGCTCCTGGCAGTGAAAAATACAGACGCATTTATGCTTACCGAAGCCTATCACATGGTACGCCGGCTGGGCAAAGTTGTCATCCTGGGTCTGTCGGATGCCCAACTTCCGCGGGAGCTGATGTTTTCCAAAGAAGCCAGCGTCGTAGTGAGTCGAGCAGCAGGATGGGGACGGTACAGCCGGGAGTACGAGTTCGAAGGCCGCGACCTGCCCTATGAGCACGCCCGCTGGACCGAGGGACGGAACCTGGAAGAAGCGATTCGACTAATGGGTATTGGTGCGCTGCAAATAACGCCGCTTATTACTGACGAAATGCCGTACTCAGAATGCGCCCGCGCGTACGAAAACCTGGTGGATCACCCGCAGGATCATCTGGCTGTGGTTTTCCGCTGGTAGTACAAATGCAATCGGCCGGAATTACGGCTGACGCTCGATCCTCACATCCATAGTAGGATAGGGAATTGTAATGCCGGATGCAGTAAATTCCCGTTCGATCCTGGAGATCAGGCTGTGCTTCACGTCCATCATGTTATCCATATTTGGCAGGTGAGTTAGCAGGATGAGATCAATGCTGCTGGGGCTCATCTTGTCGATCGCAGCGGCAGGGGCCGGATCCTCCAGGATGTGCGGAGTATCTTTCGCAATCTTCAGCAAAATTTCCCGCGCCTTGTCGTAGTCACTTCCATAGGCAACGTGTACGTTAATCACCAGCCGCACCATGCGATCGCTAAGAGTCCAGTTAAGCACCTGTCCGGTAATGAGTTCTTTGTTTGGAATGATGTGTTCTTTATGATCCCAGTTCACAATGGTGGTAGCGCGGATACGTATCTGACTGACCTTACCCGTCACATCTCCTACAGACACAATATCCCCCACCCGCACCGGTCGCTCGAACAGCAGAATCAGGCCGGACACGAAATTCGCGAAAATCTCCTGCAGACCAAAGCCCAGGCCCACCGTTACCGCAGCCGCGAGCCACTGGACCTGTTTCCATTGCAGACCCATCAGGGAGAAGATGTAGATAACCCCAACCAGGATGATCACATAGCGTATCAGCGTGTTAAAAGCATAGCGCTCGCCGGGTTGTACGGAAAACTTTTGAAATACCGTAATGTCCAGCAATCCCGGGATGTTCCGTATGGCGACGACAGATAAAAACGTAATAAACAGCGCCAGCAGAAGATCAGCTAACGTGACCGGAACAAGCTTATCTACAGTCTGCGTTGTGCCCTCGCCAATAGTTTCCGTCACCTGCCGCGAAACACTCCAAAGCGGTTGCGTATCCAGGTAACGAAGCGCCGGCAAAACATCCGCCCAAACTATCCACATCCCGACCATAAAAATGCCAAGCACACCGACATGCAGAAGTCGTCCTGCCTGCTTGCTGATGGCCGCGATATCAATGGCAGGTTCAGCAATAGCCGCAGTCTGCTCCGGCGTGCCCGGCTCTCCTTCGCCGTCCTGCACTTTGGCGGCTTCACGGCGGCGGCGCGCTTCTTCTATAGCGAGACGGCGGCGTTTTACAAGGATCCAGAAAAAGATAATTTCGTTAACCAACAGGCACGCCGCACCTACCCAGAAGGTTACATTAAGGCGCTGGCCCACCTCGATGGCTGTATAGATATAGCCCACCAAAACTGCAATGGACAGGCCTGCAAAGATTGCCGGTATCGCAAAAAACGTAACGTAGCGAAGGCGGTATAGCCAGGTGCTCCCGCGGTAAACATCCAGACCAACCAGCACTCCAGTTTTCGGGTGGAGCAAACGGGCAACCACTATGGCAAGAAGTGCCAGCACAATGGCCAGCACCAGCCGGGCTACTTCCATGCTGCCGTCGCTGCCATCTACCTGCGATGCCCGGACGAGAATGGAAGCCGGAACAATTGTCCATAAAAGGATAGTAAATGTCTGGCGAAGCTTTTTCAGCGCAGCTTCTGGCCATACGAAGAAAACTTCTGCTACGCCCTTTCGCTTTATGATACTCCGAGCGAGCAGGAGCACAAAGAGCACAACACCGCCGCGAACAAGACCGCTGGCAAGCGCCGCCATTTCATCGTAACCACCTGAAAGCGGCAGGCCTACAAGCACCATCAGCAGCGGAAGCGGCAGTACCGTCAGCACTGAGTACAGCAATGCCCTCATTACAGGACGGAAGGCCGCCAGGCGATTCTTTGTGGCTACAGATAAAATGTCATGCAGGCGCTTCTTCCACCTGGCCCGCGAAAACAGGAGCAACAGGAACAGGAGCACACCGCCGAAGAGTGCAGCAAACCCGATGCGTGCTTTTCCCGCCAGGGCGCTAAAATAATTCTGCCAGGTATCAAAAGACAGTATGGATAGTGCCTTTTGCCCGGCCAGGGAAATGCTGGAAAGCGACATAGGGTCGGCACTGGGAAGCCACAGGATGCGTTCGTCAATGAACTCCGCATAAAGCTCCGCGTTCTGCACCAGTTCTTCTTCCGCAGCGTTCAAGCTGTACAGCGTTTGGAAGTACTGCTCATAAGTTTCATCGATCTGGGTGAGATACTCCTTCCGCGCCTGAAGAAGAGTAGTAATATTTCTGCGAATCTCCTGCACCTCTGTAGTGCCGAGGTCTGCGGCATAAGGCTGAACCATTTCCTGGGCCAACTCTGCCGGGTCGTTCAATTCGTTCAGATGATCCTGGATTTCCAGGGACTTGAGATTAACCTCAACCAGCGTCTGCTCAAGCGTTTCGAGCATGCTCCGGTGAGCGCGCTGGTTTGGCAGGTCATTGCGCTGCTTCCGCAGCAGGATGCCCAGAGCATCGGAATACCCAACCTGGTCGAACTTCTCTTTCAGGCTTTCATACTGTTGCTGAATGTTTTGCGCTTCCTCTCGCACAGAGTCGAGACGCTCGACCATCTCCTCCTGTTGCTCGATAACGCGGTGCAGATTCAACTCTTCGGTAAAGCTGGTATTCTCGGCAGCCACTGCGCGGACCAGACTATGCGAGGTACCTGTTTCACGTGCAGCCTGCTTTATTTCACGGGCTGTCGCAGTCGCTTCCGTACGCCTGCGGGTCTTTAAGGCGTCAATCAGGGTGGTAATCGTGTCGTTCTTTTGGGCTAGCCTGCTAGAGATAAGCTGACTTGCCAGGGGCAGCAGCTCAGACCGTGCCTCATACCGCGCCTGCTCTTTCTCCAGAAGGTTGATCCTGGCTTGCGCGGCATGGATCTGTGCAGTAGCCAGCAGCTGACGAGCGCGCGAAACCAGAGGATCTTCTTCCGCAGAGACTGCAGTGGCAGCAATTTCGGCCTGGGTTAACTGGCGCCGTGCTTCGGTCAGCTCTACGGGTATTTGCGTGGCGCGGGTTGAACGCCGCCGGATTTCTTCCTCAACCTCCGCCTGGCGCTGTTCGAGTGATTTGAGTTCTGCCTTACGCTCATCAAGCCGCTGCGCTACAAAATCAGCGGTGGCAGTAGTGGGTATGTCTGGGATGGTAGTGGCAAGGTCATCCCGCTGCAGTTCCGCCTTTACGCGCTCCAACATTGCCGGAGCTTCGCGAATGGCTTCTTCATGTTCCGCAGTTTGCGAGGTAAACTGCTCGCGAAGTTGCAGCTGTTCACGCGCCTCGTTAAAGAGTTCCAGGGCGGTGGCAGGCGCTGTCGCATCAGGGGCCGCGGCCTTTTGTTCCTCTGCCTGGCGAACACTCGCGGCAATCTCCGCAGAGAGTCCGCTCAGGGTTTGCGTTGTGCGCCCGGTGGCAGTTTCCGTTGTAGCCGACTGGGAAAATGCGCCGGGTGACGTGATTAACGTGAGGCATAGTAACAAGTAACGGAAGTAACGAAGGGCAGGCTTTGCGTTAGTCATGGGAACAGATTAGCCCTGCATGTGCTGTTTACATTCACGGAAACGGTACGGGAAGCAGACCGCACAATACATGAGGCTGCTGCTTCGCGTGTGTCAGTAGTCCTGTAAATACCAACGATCTAGTTGCGAACAAGGTCTGAAAGATCCGGCACGGGAGCCGGTGTGCTGACCTTATAACTTCCGTTCTCATCCTGCAGTCCGAGTTCTTTCAGCCTGGCTTTAATTGCGTTGAGGTCAAAGTAACGGTCAGCATCATGATGGCTATCTGTGCCGATTATAAAGCTGCCTGATGATGGAAGAAGACGCAGCGCGAGCTGCTGGGTTTTCGGTCCAAAGTGGCCGTTGATGCTCATGGTGTTGAACTGAAACACGCACCCGCGATCGCGCAGCTCAGTGAACAGAGCCGGGTCATCGGGCAGCCAGAGATAACGTTCAGGATGGGCGATGATCGGTGTAATGCCAAGATCCAGAAAGTAATCCACGACTTCCAGCACTCCCGCACTGCGCCGCTGAAATCCGAGTTCCATAAGGATAAACTGGCCCTGGTCTGCCCAGGTAATAATCTGGCCTTTTTCGAACATCTGCCGGATGCGCCGGCGGAGAAATACTTCGGTGCCGGGAAAAACGCGCAACGGAATGCCCTCGCCCTGCAGCGTCTCATTAATCCCAGCCACCTGCTCACGAAGAAAATCCGGATCAATGTTGGTGTCGATTGCCGGATGTACGCCGTGGGGCGTTGCAATGACATTCTGAATTCCGATAGATACCATGCGCCGGGCCATCTTCAGACTCATTTCAATGTTCGGGGCGCCGTCATCAAGTCCCGGCAAAATATGGCAATGCGGGTCGGTGCGGATAATATATTGGCCCTCAACCCGTGGATCGAGCAGCGTATTTGATGCTACAGTCATATGATGGTCTATTGGGCTGTGGGTGAATGCTTCACTTGGTGCGGTTCAGTTACCTGGGCGACACCAGGACCTATAAAAGCAAAAAAGAAACGCCGATTCGTTAGAACCGGCGTCTCTTAATTTAAAGTATCAGGGCAAGCTTAGATTATTTACTTTTTTTCGCCTTTATTAAGCCACGTCATCATGCCACGCAGCTTTTCACCAACCTGCTCGATCTGGTGCTCGGCGCCCCGGCGACGCAGCGCCTTGAAGCCAGGACGGCCGGCCTGGTTCTCCAGGATCCATTCGCGGGCAAACTGACCGGTCTGGATCTCCTTCAGAATCTTGCGCATTTCGTTACGGGTATCTTCGTTGATAATGCGGGGACCGCGGGTAAGATCGCCAAATTCAGCAGTGTCGCTGATGCTGTAGCGCATGTTGCCGATGCCTTTTTCGTAGATCAGGTCGACGATGAGCTTTACCTCGTGGAGGCACTCAAAGTAAGCAATTTCAGGAGCATAGCCAGCTTCAACAAGGGTTTCAAAGCCCTGCGTGATCAGCTCTGTGAGGCCGCCGCAGAGAACAACCTGCTCACCGAAGAGGTCCGTTTCAGTCTCTTCACGGAAGGTAGTTTCCAGCACGCCGGCGCGGGTGCAGCCAACGCCATTGGCATGGGCCAGGGCGATATTGCGGGCATTGCCTGAAGCATCCTGATGAACAGCAATCAGGCCGGGTACGCCGCCACCTTCAACGTAGACGCGGCGAACAAGATGACCAGGGCCTTTTGGGGCAACCATGTAGACATCAACGTCCTTCGGCGGAGTGATCGTGCCGAAGTGGATGTTAAAGCCATGCGAAAAAACGAGTGCCTTGCCAGCCTTCAGGCCGGGCAGGATTTCGTTTTCGTAAACATAAGCCTGACGTTCGTCAGGAAGGAGAATCTGGATGACGTCGGCCTGGGCAGCGGCGTCTTTGGCGCTCATGGGCTCAAAGCCATGGCTCCTGGCCAGATCATAGTTGGGGCCGCCGGGACGCTGGCCGATGACGACTTTCAGTCCGCTGTCACGCATGTTCTGAGCCTGGGCATGTCCCTGGCTGCCATAGCCGATGACGGCAATGGTCTTCCCCTGCAATAGCGCGAGATCCGCGTCCTTATCGTAGTACATCTGTACCATGTTACCGGTTGTCCTCGTTGTTAGGTATTTTGCCTCGTACGGGCACGATAACCCTTAAGGCTTTCGGATTCGAAAAATTTTGATATACTCCATTATTCCAGTCGATTTTCCACCCGACGACGGCGCGTAAAGAACCAATCTACGACAAAAAGCACCAGCAGACTCACCACGAGAATGACAACGGGCGCGAGAAGCGTTGACAGGCTGACTGGCGAAAAAGCGGCCCGGCTGACGGGTTCCGGATAGGTGATAGACGCTAGCAGGGCCCGGCCGTACTGGTCCCAGAGCGTACTGGTGGATTCCCGCTCGGCGTGGCGGGGTAGCTCGTAAGTAATTATGGGTATGTTCTTATCGACCCCGTAATGACTGCCCATGGAACCCGGGCGGGCGCCTATGCGGTCTTCAGGCAGATGGGTATGGCGGGCCATGTGCTGCGCCAGCGGGCGCGCCGGGCCGTCCCAATCAACCTTATCAAGCGGCTGGTGGATTATGACAATGCGGGTGGGGCTGGTCTCCTCAATAATATCATAGAGGATTTTGGACTCGGGCTCGGAGAAAGCACTCATTCCATAGCGTCGGCTGTTCTCCCGGTTTTCAGCCGGAAAATTCCTGTTCAGGTCTACCCCATGCGCATTTCCGCGGGTCTTAAAATGGTAGCCGTCGGGGTTAATTACGGGAACAATGGTAACCGTGCGTGAGCCGAGGATATCTTTACGGCCTGGCAGATAGTCGATGAGCTTCTCCACAATTGGCGTTCCGGCCCACTCGTTACCATGAATGGTGGCGCCGATAAACACATGCTCCGGACCATTGCCAATGGTAACGGCTTCAATAGGACGGCCATGAACTGAATGCCCAATGACTTTGCGGGGCGGAGTTTCCGCCTTCTCAGCCCTCTGGTGACTGCACCCGCCCGTAAAAAGCGCCAGGCACAAAACAGCACCACCCAATAGTCCTTTTGCCCCAACACGAACCATTCCGGCCTCCATTGATTTCCGTTGTTTGTGAAAGTTTTTTCTAGCCGAGCGCTAATTCAAGAACTGGGTATAGAAACAGCAGCCTGTGGGCTGCAAGCTGTAATCATGAGAATCTGAAAACCGTCGCAGGGAGTACGTCATTTGAAACGCATAGTTTGCACAACGGTCGCATTGGGAATCGCACTTGGCTTTGGAGCTACGGCCTCGGCGCAGGTTGCGCCACCGACCAGTGAAGCCGATGCAGGATCGACCGCAGGACCTGCCATCAGACTGAACCTGGAGCTGGACGAGAAACCTACAACGTCAGGTTTTGTAAAAAGCTACCCCATCACGTCTGTTGACCAACTGACTGCGGGTAACCTTGCCGATGCGTTTTTTGGTGACGTAGTGCTTGAAAATGACCGTCTGCGCGCCGTCATTGCACGTCCGGATAAGCCTGAAGTGGGCCTCGTTCGAGGTGGCACTCTCATTGACGTGACGCATGGCCAGCAAGGGGTGGATTACCTTGGCAGCCTGAATACCACCGCAGATCCGACCTCAACCGGGTCCACCGTTATTTACACGGAAATTCTGCCGGCAGAAGTGCAGGGAAACACCTCCGCTACGCTTACATTACAGGGCTACGTCGGCGATACAGGTGTGCCCCGGCCTGATGCTGGTACTGTTGATGTCACGACTCAATATAGCCTGGCTGCGGGTTCGAACCGGATCAAAGTAACATCAACCTTTTCCAACGAAACGACGCACTCCGCATGGCTGCGCCCCGCTGATGTCATCGATTGGGGCGAGGCACGAGCCTTCACCCCGGGCACCGGGTTTGATACGACAACAGCACCGGTTCACTTTGCACTTGGTGCCATTGATGATTTTGCCATGGGATACTACACCTCAGGCACGGAGCCAATGGAGGGCTATCACCAGGGGCGTGATTCAGTAATACTGGCTGCAGGCAAGGTGGCGGATCTGAATCTATCAGTTGAAAGTCGTCGTTCGCAGGAAGACGCCGCTGACGAGAGCCTGCCCCTGGAATTTAAAGCCATCGGCGCTTCCACCATAGAGAAACCGGGAATGGTAATGTTTCCGGGCACCGAAACCCGCTACGTGACGGGCATGACCGGTACACCGATGAACGAGCCAATCTATGTGCCGAAGGACCGCATACGCTACGAAGACGGCAAAGCGACGATAACCATGGAAGCGACGCAGGAAGATAAGGTCTTCGCGGAACCCGCTAAAGCAAACGCTTCCTATGTAAAACTGGCGCCGGGCGAGAAGTTTACGTTCACCCGGTACCTCGTCGTAACCGGCAGCAACTGGGCCACGATCGCCAACAGCGCTTACGAAGAAAACGACTCGGAACTGGGCACGCTGGCGGGCGCCGTACTGGAGATGCAATCGCAAAAGCCTATTGTTGAAGCTGATGTACGAATCAGTGGAGGGCCCGGCTGGAATGGTACGGGTACCGCTCCCCCGGTTCTTCAAGTGAAGTCGCGCGAAGACGGGACCTTTGTAGCAAATGTCCCTCCAGGTAAGTACCTGGTACAGGTCGCCGCAATTGGCCGCAGGCAGGCCAATGCGCCCCAGCCCGTAACGGTAACTGCAAGCGAAAACCCGGCGGTAACAGCTGCGTACATGTCTGGCGAGTCTATCTTGCGAATTGCCATCAGCGAGGCCGAGACACCTACATCTTCTCCCCTGCCGGTGAAGGTCACCATTCTATCGAAGCCGCCCTATCCGACCGTGGATTACGGGTTTACGCCCGACGTGAGCAAAGGAATCAGGAATACGTTCTACCTGCCACAGGGTGCCGCGGTGATGCCGCTTACCCCCGGGCGCTATCGCCTTGTGATCAGCCGCGGCGTTGAGTACGACATCCTGGAGAAGGATATCGCACTGGCCACACAACAGGAAGTCACGATTACCGGTGCACTGCCCCATGTGATGAAAGGCTTGCTACCGGGAATGGT
>JAKFFN010000075.1:0-19064 GCA_036675025.1 Candidatus Sumerlaeales bacterium
CCGTCGGGGCGCACGCCGAGCAGCGTACGGTTCCCATGGAAGTAACCGCCTATTGCAAGTGCGGCGAATGTAACGGCTATAAGCGCGGCAGCTGGAAATTTCTCAAGCTCGACCAGTGGAACCGCTATGTAAGCGAAGGTTCGGATAAAGGAGAACGCTACACCGGCAAAACTGCCAGCGGCGGCAGACTCGCAGAACCCCGGGCCGGCCTGCTCTCGGGCGAATCCGTAAAGAAACCCTGGACCGTACCCGGCAAAATCATCCTTCCCTGGCGCGCAAAGCAGCGCCTCGGCACCATCGCTGCCGATACCGACTATTATCCATTCGGCACCCTGATGTATGTGCCCGGGTGGGGTTGGGGCGTGGTAGGTGATCGCGGCGGCGCCATAAAGGGATCACAACGGATAGACATATTCTTTAATCACCATGGCGAAACGGAGCAGTGGGGCCGGCAGTCACTGAATGTTACCGTGGAATATGGTTCGGCGCAGCAGTATTAGTAAGCCATGAGCACAGACTTCCCGAAGCTTCGCCGCACGATCGAAGATGGCATTGCCATAGGTCTCCACATTGGAGCGGTAGTTCACGTTCGGCACCAGGGACAGGTCGTAGCAGATTTTGCCATTGGTGCGGCCGATATCGATCCTTTCCGCCCCTTACGCGTTGACCAGCAAATGCTCTGGCTTAGCGCCGGAAAGCCACTGACAGCTATAGCCGTCGGTATTTTGAATGATCGCGGACGGGTTGATTTCGAGGCTCCGGTCATTGATTACATTCCGGATTTCGGCCGACACGGTAAAGAAGGCATAACCATCCGCAACCTGATGACGCATACCCATGCCTACAAGCCGCCTCGTCTCGACTGGCCCCGCATGTCTCGAGAAGCGATCATCGAGCAGATTTGCGACGCACAGCCGCTCGAGGGCGAAACACCCGGTCAGTACGCGGCCTATGATCCACAGTCGACCTGGTACCTGCTTTCGGAAATAGTAACTCTGGCTGCCGGCCGCCCGAATCATGAATTCGTGAAAGACGAAGTCTTGACACCCCTCGGGTGCGACACCGCGAGCATTGGAATGAACGCCGAAGACTGGACCGCTGCGCGTGACGCGGGCCGCCTGGCCGTGCTGCATGATACCACAAGTTCCGCGCGCGAGCGCATTGATCTGACGGCCGCTGCTGCCGGCAAACCGCTCGCAGGCGATCCTGCTATTGACCATGCACACCACCCGTCCCGCTGGGTTGGCGACGACGCCCAGCGCGCCGCGGCCCATAACCCCGGCGGCGGATCACTGGGCCGGGCAGCCGACTTGTCGGCAGTGTACCAATGTCTGCTCGACGCCGGCAAAACGCCCGACGGCTCTTACCTGCTTCGGACGGAAACGGTTGAACAGATGACGCGCCGCCAGCGAATCGGCCTCAAGGATAACTCGTTTGGCCAGGTGATCGACTGGGGACTCGGCTTCCTCGTAAATTCGTTGCATTATGGCTCTCCAGCCGTGCCATACAGCTACGGGCGCCATGCGTCTGAAGACACCTTCGGCCACGGAGGCATGCAAAGTTCGAGCGGGTTTGCAGACCCGGTGCATGAGATTGCCGCGGCAATAATCTTTAACGGACTACCCGGCGAGCCGAAACACCAGAAGCGGATACTTGATGCAAATTCGGCGCTATATGAGGACCTGGAAATAACGTAAAAAGGCTCCAGGCGAAAGCGCCTGAAGCCCCATATTTTACCGCCTGCTATTCGATACTATAGGAACTCAGCGTAACCGGAAGCGGCGTATCATTGCTGCTGAATGTGACCGGAATCTGATTCCAGTCTTCATCCTGCAGTCCCGGAGTGGGAAGAGATTCCAGTAGCTGTATAACCACCCGGTTCGCAGGGTCCGAGAAGGTTTCCGTTGCTGTAAAGTTCAGCTGCGCCAGGAAAGTCGGATTCGTTAGCGCCGGCTGTGCAAGCAGTTCCAGCTTCCGAAACGTGTTTACATTAGGATAGCCTGTGAGCGTCTCAGGCGGCCCAACGATGTATGTCACACCAACACCAGCCTGCCCGGTGTTATTAATCACGCTGTCGAGCTCCACCTCGGCACTGTTATAGCCAATCAGGATTGTCATTCTACCGACAGCCACGTCAGCCGGATTCATCTTCACGTTCAGGCTGAACTGTGAACCCGGCCCGTTTACTCGAGTATTAAAATCTACGCTGATGTCATGCGGAGTATGAGAAACACCCGAATCATCCCACGTGAAGCGGAAGGAATCGAACTGTTCGTTGGCGGCCAGGGTTATTCCGTTTTGATAGGACAGGCTGATGCCTTTCAGCCGCGTGATCACTCCTCCCACTGCCGACGGCGTGAATGAGTCGAGCGGAAATGAGAAGTTGTTCAGTACGTTAAGCTGAACCGAGTTCAGGTTAAGCTGCTGAGATACATACTGGTTGTTATCCTGGTCAGTTAAAGTCACAGTAACGCTTTTGCCCAGATTAACACCCAGTACGGTACGCTGGCTGAAAACGAAATTTTCAATTCCCGGTGGGACGGGAACATCCAGCCCGGAATTCAGGATGGTGTAGTTGCTTCCCAGTGCACCCACTCCGAGGGTGCTTCCAAGGGATCGTTGGCCCTCGATAGTTCCGAGTGTCAAAAGGCTGAGGCCAACATTTATACCAGACGACTGTGTCGCCCAGGTACCGACGTCTGAATCCAAGGACTCAAAGTCCTCGATCACGACAACTCCTTCAGCTTGCGCCGGAAGGGTCTGGCTGAATAGCAGCAGTGCTGCCATGGGTGCAAAAGCGAGTTTTGCAAACATAGGTATATCCCCTTTGCCCCGTCTTTGCGGGGTCTGAATGTGATGTGGGAATGGAAAGGAGGGAGGAAAAAAAGAAGGCCGCGAGTAGATGCAAAGCCGAGGACTTAATAAGAGAGCCAGCCTTCCCTTTTGGCTGACTCTAAAACTTCAATTCCGCGACAGGTCATGTTCAAGCAAAAAGCACAAAAACTAGGCGTATTAGCAAATTAATAATTTATAAATTGGCAGAGCGAGCAAAACCGTTACCAGGATGGAATAACCAGCTTTCCCATTTCCTTAGCTGATCCGCGGGTCAAGAAACGCATACGTCACATCCACCAGGCAGTTAAGCCCGATAAGCAGCGTGCTGTAAAACAACGTCACGCCCATGATAACGGTGTAATCCCGGTCAGTTATGCTGCTGACAAAGAAGTTGCCAAGCCCCGGAATCGCGAAGATATTTTCCACTACAAAGCTGCCGGTTAACAGCCCTGCCAATAGCGGCCCGGCGTAGGTGACGGCAGGAAGCAGGGCGTTCCTCAGAGCGTGGCTCAGCATAACCGTCCCGCGTGAAAGGCCTTTGGCCCTGGCAGTGCGAATGTAGTCGCTATCAAGCACAGTTAGCATACTCCCGCGGATGAGTCGCGACAGAAATGCTGTGGGAAATGCTGCAAGGGCAAGCGCCGGAAGTATTACTTGCAAGGGAGTATCGCCCCAGCCGGCGGCCGGCACCCACCCCAGCTTAAAACCCACACCATATTGCAGAACGCCTGCCAGGATAAAGCTGGGCACACTGACACCCAGGATAGCCATGAGCATCAAGGCGCCGTCCCACAGCGTACGCCGGGAGAGAGCAGACGCCACTCCCAACGGTACACCCAGGCCAAGTGCGATCAGAAAAGCCGTGCCGCCCAAGGCCGCAGATTTCGGAAACCCTTCGCGGATGATCTGGTTTGTCGTTTGCCCTTCATGGACAAAGCTCGTGCCCAGGTCGCCGCGGATAACGTCACTCATGTACCGGCCAAACTGTTGCGTAACGGGCAGGTCGAGATTATACTTCCGCGCCAGGTTTGCTTCTATTTCCGGCGGCAGCATCCGCTCTGCACTAAATGGACCGCCGGGGATCGAATGCATGAGGAAAAAAGTTGCCGCGCCAATTACGAGAACAGTTACGACGGACAGCAGGATTCGTAGACCTATGCGTTTCATTCAGGCACGAACTTGTATGGTGCGTCTTCCCGTCTCAAGCCCATAATCACTGCAGGTAAAGCCGTTCTTTTCCATCAAGATAGGCCGCTATCTCAAGGAAGTTCATGATCGGGCTCAGTTTGGCTTTTCCCATCAGAACTTCCTCAACCTGGTACAGACCTGCGCTCGAAAGCATATCGATCTCAATGCGCAGCGGCTTGCGCTTCCCCTGGATTATCCGCACCTCGGTAATGGTCGATGCGCTGAAACGATGGATGTCGCCCAGCATTGGATCCTTGTTAAGCAACACCGGTATCTGCGCTCGGCCGCGGGTACAATCGGCACCGTCGCCCAGCATGAGGCATCCCGCTTCAACGCTATGGATGCGGTAGTTGCCCATATGGCCGATAATGCACTCGTTTATCAGCGCTTTCATCATCCAAATCTGGCCTTCATCGTCGTATATCTGTGACAGATGCTTATCCAGGATTTTGTCCCCCATAATCATGCTGTGCCGTTCATGATCGTCGCGGGTTACGCCCATCCCGATATCATGAAGAAATGCACCAAGGAAGACAGCGATCTGTGCATCTTCATAAGTCGCAACTTCTTCCGATACCACCGACGGCGGAACGCCGCCTTCATGTAGCAGTTCGAGAATGCGCAGACTGTTGAGTGAAACAATGCGCGCATGAACGGGACCATGATCGTTATATCCCAGGCGCTGGATACTGACAACATTGGCGTAATTCTGCACGCTGGCGATCAGGGGATCATTCAGCACCGTGGTAACGATGCTGCAAAGTTTACCTTCCGGGCAGACCGCCTTCAGTCGGTCATCGAGTTTCTTCTCAAGATGGCTTTTCTTGTAGTGGCGCTTGAAGATCAGGTCGCGCTTGTTCTGGCGCTCTTTTTCCGTGCTCTCTGGTACGCCCGGCCCTACAACTCGCCCGTCAGGGCCTTCCATCGCGGGCAGTGGCCCGGTGGGGATAACGTCGGTATCTAGAGTAATTTCATCCATAATCTACTGGCAAGCTCCCAGCACTTGTTCAGCAAAGCAAGAAAAGTGTCAATGGTTGGCGTGGCACAAGCTTTGCCGCAGTCTGTCATTAATAGACTATAACGCGTAAGAGGTTTACGTCATGGCATTGTCATTTTCTCTAAGCCCCGAGTTTCAACCTAAGCGGGATTCTAATGGAAAAATCCCGGTGCTGATAACGGGAGCCACAGGGAATATCGGCCGATACTTTGCCGAGCACACGCCCGATGGACTTGCCCTAAAGCTTGGCGCGCATAATCTGGACCAGGACGCGCGGGAACTGGATAAATTCGGAGAGCTGGTGCTGGTCGACCTGGAAAAGCCTGAGAGCCTGAAGGCTGCCTGCGCCGGCATTGATACCGTGGTACATCTGGCTGGAGAAGCAAGTCCTGAAGCGACATGGGACAGCCTGCGGAAAGCCAATATCGAAGGCAGCTATAACATGATGGTGGCTGCGAAGTCTGTCGGCTGCCGCAGATTGATTTATGCATCGTCCATACACGCTATCAGTGGATACCCCGCTGATGTGCAGGTAAAGAGCAGTGACCCTGTAAATCCCGGCGATCTCTACGGAGTCTCTAAGTGCTTTTCCGAGGCGCTGGGCCGCTACATGGCGGAGCAGGAGGGCCTGAGCGTGATCTGCCTGAGAATCGGCGCATTTCAGCCGTTGGAGTTTGCGCAGAGCCCTGATAGCACTGGGGCGCTGGACGCGTGGGTATCCGAACGCGACCTGACCCACATGATCGACTGCTGCATCAAAGATGAGCATCTCCGCTACGCGATTTTTAACGGCCTGAGCGACAACCGCTTTAAGCGGATGGACATTACTGATGCGCGGGAACTGATTGGTTACCGCCCGCAGGATGATCTGACGGTCCTTAACCCTCAACTTGCCCCGCTGCATTTGAGAGGAACGATAAGTTCCCATAGCCTTGGCGATGATCCGAAGGAAGAAAAGTCCGGGCTGCGCGAGGACCTCTGAAAATTCGTCGCGCTAGACAACCCGCTTGAACTGCTTGTCCAGCTGGTCCCTGGTCATGAGAACCATCGTCGGTCGACCGTGGGGGCAGGTAAAGCCGAGACGTGCGTTGGCAATGTCACGAATTAGTGCGCGCATTTCATCAAGGTGCAATTGCGCGCCGGCCTTAACAGCGGCCCGGCACGCCATGCGTGTAATAATGCGATCCCGCAGAATCTCGATTTGCTCCACTTTACCCAGCGCTTCGAAATCATCCAGCAAATCAGCAATAACCCCTGCCACGTTCATGTGAGGCAGATCGGCCGGTACGGTTTGAACAAGGTAGGTCTGGCCGCCAAAGTGGTCGATTTTTAATCCCAGGCGCTCGAACTCCGGAAGCAGGCGCTCCATATAGGCCACAGCGCTCGATGGCACATCAATACTGACAGGGATAAGCAGCGGCTGGGAATTAACGGTGTGTTGATGACGGCTGAATTTGAGATACATAAGTCGCTCGTGAGCCGCATGCTGATCAATGATGAGAAGATCATGCCCGATTTGTGCGAGAATGTAGCATCGGGCAATTTGGCCGAGCGGTTCCGGGTAAACGCCGCCGCGCAGCAGAGCGTAGTTCACGGCATCTTCCGGCGCTTCCTGTACGCGGCGCAGACTGTTCTGCAGCGGTCGAACCCCGCAGGTAGATTCTTGCGGCGCTGGCTCAGGAGCAGCATTCAAACTTTCCGGAGAGGGTGACGTAGCGAAAACAACTGTTGGTTGAAGTAATTTGTCTTTGCCATCAGCCGCGACGGCACTGGGTGAACCTGTTTCGCGGTACACGTTCCCGCGTTCGACTTCACGGTATTCGGCCTCGGCACGAGCCAGGTCATCCACCTGCCGCGGCGCAGTTGCAGGCGACACCTGAAACCCGGACAACGCGCTGGTAAACAGGCTGAAATCCACGGGTATTACCGACTCGGCGTTCTTCTGGATTTGCGGCCCCATATCCGGAAGCATGTCAGACTGCTGAGGCAATGCGTGAAAATCATTGGGAGAAACGCGCGGTGACGGGGGAAGCGGCGCTGTCGAATTGCTGGCCGGAGAAGTGAAGCTTTGCTCGTCTTCTTCAAAGCTTACTGTCGGCATCAGGTTGGCCCGCTGCAGGCGCGCGTGCACCACGCGGTGCATCACGCCGTTCACAAGATTTTCGCTGCGGAACCGCACTTCTTCCTTGGTCGGGTGCACGTTGATATCCACCTCGCCCGGCGGCAGCGTAATGTTGAGCACGCACACCGGGTAGCGCTGCACCATGATGATGCCTCTGTAAGCTTCCTGAAGTACAAAAGACAGGGACCGACTGGTGACTGGCCGGCCGTTAATAAAAAAGAACTGGTTTCGCCGATCCTTACGGCTGGCAGCGGGGCGCAGCACAAAGCCGGTTACGTGAACGCCATGCCGCTCTTCGTCGACATCCAGCAGGTGCTCGCGCACGCCGCTGCCCAGCAGGCTTGCCACGCGTTCCGCCCAGTCCTGTCCACTGGGCAGATCCAGCAGGCGACCCTTATCATTCTGCACGGTAAACCCTATGTCAGGCCGGATAAAAGCCTGCCGCGTCACCATCTGCAAAACCTGGTTCAGCTCAGCAGCGGGCGTTTTCAAAAACTTCAGACGGGGCGGCGTATTAAAAAATAACTCGCGGACGCGGATCTCTGTACCTTCCGGCGCTCCGGCAGTTTCAATCCGCGGTTCGCCCGGGCCTTCCGCCAATACACGGGTGCCGGCTACGTCGCCCCTGCGGCGGGTAAGGATCTGCACGCGGGCGACGCTGGCGATACTGGCGAGAGCCTCACCGCGAAAGCCGCGTGTATCAAGGTTATAGAGATCATCGAATTCATTGATTTTGCTGGTGGCGTGGCGCACAAGGGCAAGGTGTGCGTCTTCGCGTGCAATGCCATGGCCGTCATCGCGCACGGTGATATCGCGGCAGCCGTTGCCCAGTTCGATAGTGACCGTAGTGGCACCTGCATCAATGGCATTTTCCAGCAGTTCCTTCACCACGCTGGCAGGGCGCACTATCACCTCGCCCGCGGCAATGCGGTTTACTAAAAGCTCTGGCAGAACCTGGATAGGCACGGGGGTAACTTATACCTTGCCCGCCGTGGCATTCTGCAAAGGAAAAAGGCCGGCTTTTCGCCGGCCTTTCAATAAAGGAAATGCGGGAGTTTTTGCGCTAGACACTTTCCTCAGCCTTACGCTTTTCACCGCGGGCATCTTTCAGCATCTGTTTGGCTTCTTCATTTTCCGGATGAAGGGCAGATGCTATGGAGAGGAAGTGCACCGCCTGGCGCCAGTTCTTTTCGTCATAGGCTTTGCGGGCTTTGTCCATCTGTTCACGGAACATTCGCTCGCTGCGTTCATCCAGCGATTCCGTTGAGTCCGGAACGGCACTGGCCGCCGGGGCGGGAGCTTCATCAGGAGACTCTTCCTGCATCGCGCCAAGCGTCGCCGCAAGGGCATCTTCAATAGAAATTTCGGAGGATGGCTTTGCGAACTGGTCTTCTTTTGGAGCGGGCGCTGGTTCTGGTTCAGGCTCAGGCTCAGCGGCCATTCCCTGCGGGCCAAACAGTTCCTCGAAAGAAATGGTATGATCCTCTTCTGCCTTGGGCGCCCGGGCAGGCTTCGGCGGGACTTCTACATCTTCTTCAGGATTATCCGTTCCGGGCGTAGAGACGAAGGTAGGCAGCGTCTGGGAGTTTGCATCTTCGTCAATCATAGTGGGCTGTTCGCTAAAGGGAACATTTTCGACGCCTTTTCCAAGCGCCGGCAATCTGTCGTCTGCACCCTCGACAGGCTCTACAAACGTAGGCTGTTCGCTGAAGGGAACGTGTTCCCCGGGAAGCGTCTGTTCGCCAAAAATGTCAGAAAGATCCACGTCTCCCGGAGCCATAGAAGGAGTAGAAGTCGGCGTGGGTGTTGGAGTCGAAGGTGAGGAAACAATGACCGTGTCGTCATCGGGCCGGGCGAAGTCTGCAGGAGGCGGAGTGGCCGCTTTGGGTTCATCCACGCCTCCAAGAGCATCAAAATTAATTCCAAGCCCTTCGCCGCTGGAAGCTCCCGCCAGGGGAGAAGGTTCCGCTGCAGGAGAAGGCGCCGGTGCCGGTTCATCGTCTGTAAGGCTTACAGGGGCATCGTCGTCCGGAGCAGGAGCAGGACGCAGGTTCTTCGGTGGTGGTGGAGCCGATTCTTCGTCTTCATCGCCAAACGTGGGTACAGTGTAGCCTGACATACCACCTGCGCCAGCGAGACCTCCGCCGGCAAGTCCACCGCCCATCGCAGCGCCTCCCAGGCCACTATCGGTCGATTCCGGCGCGCTTCCATAAGCAGTGGGTGTGGGGGAAGGAGTGGTATAGTCAGTGGATAGGGGAGAAGTGGCGAGACCGGAAGGTGCAGTAGAACCAAGCGGATCAAATGTGCTTCCGCCAGCAGCGCCCGAATAATCTTCCATGCCGCCGAGACTGCTCGCACCCATGGATGAGGACTGGATTGGCTCGTGCATCTCCCGGGCAGCTTTGCGCTTCTTCAGGATAAGGAAAATAATTCCGAGAACAATCAGCGCCGCCAGTCCGATGAGACCATAGAGTACGTTGGGGTTATCGAGCAGGGCCTTAGCTTTTCCTGCCATTCCTTCGGCAGGCGCTTCTCCCCCTGCCGGGGCCAGTGACGGCGTAGGTACAGGGGTTGGAGCAGGAGTGGGTGTCGCTTCAGGCGTAGGGCCGGGGGTAACGCCAGCCCGCGGAGTACGCAGGCCCACTGTGGGAGCCTCGGACTGCCGCGCATTGATTATACTTTCGTAAACCGCAATGTGCGGATTTTCGGGATCTCGGCTTCTAATGGCGTCAAGAGCACGCTTTGCGCCTTCATAGTCCTGGTTTGCAATGGCCTGTCGCACCGGTTCCATTAATGACGCTGCAGCCTCGGGGCTACCTGCCGGCGCCGGGGTTGCCGCTGCTGGCGTGGGCGAAGTTATGGCGGCTGGCGTCGGTGTCTGGCAGATGCCAGATCCGGCCAGGCCCAGGGCCAGGGTAAGAATTGCTGTGCGGTTGTACAGGCTGCGCGATACGGTGTGTTTCATCAAAATCCCCGAAATAAGTAGTGTGGCGGCGCGCAAGCACACATGAATGTGCTGCCAGGACGCTCCAGTGGATTCCAGAAAGGCAAAAAACCACTGCAGTTTACTGGGATTCAAGGAGAAATCTCTTTAATGGCAATGCCATCAGAAGACAGGAATGGGAAGCGGCGCGTAAAAAGAAACAAAAAAAGAACCCGTCAGTGCGACGGGTTCTGTAAGTGCGCGATAAAAAAAAGACGAGAGCTTACTGCGGCTGCTCGTTCTTTTTGGGCTCTTCCTTCTTTTCGGTCTTTGCCTGACCGTCTTTTTCGGCTTTCTTCTTCGAGCAGCATGCGCCCGCGAAGCTGGCCGTTGCAAATGCGGATACGAGAGCCGCAATCGTGAGGAGTCTGAGGAACTTCACTTGGTGTCTCCTTTACTACCTTAATAGATTACTTAGCTATTGCCACGGAGCTTTACTGATATTCAAGCATAAAGGGTCACCCTGGCCCGATGGGCTTGATTTGTTAAACCATCGCATTTTCTTAATCACACGCAATGAAGTCTCAAATTGAACAGATGTACTAGAAGCCAACCATGACCCCACCTAACGACTCTATTGTCATCACCGGCGCCGCTGAGCACAATCT
Source organism: Candidatus Sumerlaeales bacterium (assembly GCA_036675025.1). Lineage (GTDB taxonomy): Bacteria > Sumerlaeota > Sumerlaeia > Sumerlaeales > Sumerlaeaceae > JAKFFN01. Next base: position 10,734 of record JAKFFN010000075.1, read on the forward strand.
CAGGAACATTGATGTAACCATTCCGCGTGACAGTCTGACGGTGGTAACCGGCCTCAGCGGCAGCGGAAAATCATCCCTGGCTTTCGACACAATCTACGCCGAGGGCCAGCGCCGCTACATGGAGTCGCTGTCCGCTTACGCCCGGCAGTATCTTGACCAGCTTCAGAAACCGAAAGTAGAATTCGTGGATGGCCTGAGCCCGGCCATCTCCATCGAGCAAAAGACTGTTTCCAAGAATCCGCGCTCTACGGTGGGCACCGTTACTGAAATTTACGATTATCTCCGCGTGCTGTATGCCAGCGTCGGGCGGCCCCATTGTCCCAAGTGTGACATCCCGATTAGGAAGCAGTCCCTGGCGCAGATCGCCGATTCTATCATGGAATACCCCGCTGGCGCAAAGCTCATGGTCATGGCGCCAGTGGTGCGCGGGCGTAAGGGTATCTATAAGCAGCTTTTTGATGATGCACGCCGCCAGGGCTTTGCCCGCGTGCGGGTCAACGGCAAGATCTATGAGATCGATGAGGTGCCAGACCTCAAGAAAACCCACAAACACTCCATCAGCATAGTGATCGACCGCCTTGTGATGGGCGACGGCGTTCGCGGGCGGCTTGAAGATGCCCTGCAACATGCCCTCTCAAAAGCCGATGGTCTCGCCGAAGTGCAGGTATTGGGTGACGACGCGGTCAGGATGTTCTCTGAACACTACGCCTGCCCCGAGTGCGGAGCCTCCATTGCAGAAATCACACCGCGCCTGTTCTCCTTCAACTCACCCTATGGCGCCTGCCAGAAATGCAACGGGCTTGGCTTCTTCCAGGAGCTTGATCCGGACCGCCTGATCTCTGACCCAGGCCTATCCATTCGCGAAGGTGCCCTCGCAGTTGACCCCGATCCACTGGCCATGCGCGGCAGCCGCTACCGCGATCCTGATCGCGCGTTTCCGCTGCTCGGGCTCCAGGAAGTCTTCGGAGTGAAGCTCGACAAGCCGTTTGAAAAGCTTTCGAAGGAGCACCAGCGGGTGATCCTCGAAGGTAACGACGAAGCTAAGATGATGATCGACAGCGCCATTACCGGGAAATCCACGGGCCGGCGCGTCGGGGTTACGTGGGAAGGTCTCATCCCGGAGGTGATGCGCCGCTTTGAAGACGGCGAAACGGAGGTGGAGCACTTCTTCCGCGACAGCCCATGCGAAGCCTGCGGGGGCGCGCGCCTTCAGCCGGCGGCCCTGGCGGTACGGCTGGGTGGGCGGCACATTGGCGATTTCTCACGCCTGTCCATCGAAGGCGCTGCAAAGTTTATGACGACGCTGGAACTGACCGAGCGCGAAGATCTTCTCGCCGGCCAGATCGTGAAGGAAATCCGCGAGCGACTGGATTTTCTCCATAACGTAGGGCTGCAGTATCTTACGCTGGACCGCAAGGCGGGAACCCTGAGCGGGGGAGAGGCACAGCGTATCCGGCTGGCTACACAGATCGGATCGCAACTTACTGGCGTGCTCTACGTCCTTGATGAACCCAGTATCGGCCTCCATCAGCGGGACAATGAGAAGCTAATCGAGGCCCTGCTGCGCCTGCGTGACCTGGGGAATACTCTTATAGTGGTGGAGCACGACGAGAGCACCATGCGGGCAGCCGATTTTATTGTGGATATGGGGCCGGGCGCCGGACGCCTCGGCGGCGAAGTGGTCTTCCAGGGCACGGCCGCCCAGATGCTTGCGGACGATCAGTCGGTAACGGGCGAATACCTGCGCGGTACCAAAAGCATAGAGGTCCCGGAAACCCGCCGCGAAATCAACCCGGAGAGAGTTTTGAAAATCCGCGGAGCGAAAGAACACAATCTGCGGAATATTGACGTGACGTTCCCCCTTGGGATTTTTACATGCGTGGCAGGCGTGAGCGGCAGCGGCAAGAGTACCGTTGTAAATGACATTCTCTACGCGGCTCTGGCAAACCACATCTACCACAGCGGCCACGCAGTTGGCGCGTACCAGCGCATCGAGGGCTTGAACCTGGTCGATAAGGTAGTGGATGTGGACCAGTCTCCCATTGGCCGCACACCGCGGTCAAACCCCGCAACCTATACCCAGGTTTTCTCCCAGATACGCGACCTGTATGCCCAGCTTCCCGAAAGCCAGATTCGCGGGTACGCACCCGGTCGTTTCAGCTTTAATGTGAAAGGCGGACGCTGCGAAGAGTGCTCAGGCGAGGGCATGAAGCGCATTGAGATGCACTTTCTCCCCGACACCTATGTGGAATGCCAGGTATGCCACGGCCGCCGATTCAACCGCGAAACTCTGGAAGTCGTGTACAAAAACAAATCCATTGCCGATGTTCTCGACATGACCATTGACGACGCATGCGAGTTCTTCAGCGCCGTCCCCGGCATCTGCCACAAGATCACCACCCTGCGCGATGTGGGCCTCGGCTACCTTACCCTGGGCCAAAGCGCCACCACCCTGAGCGGTGGCGAAGCCCAGCGCGTAAAATTGGCCAAAGAACTCAGCAAGCGCGCCACCGGCCGTACAGTTTACATTCTGGATGAACCTACAACGGGTCTCCACTTTGAAGATATCCGCAAGCTCCTCGAAGTGCTGCAGGCCCTCGTCAATCACGGCAACACTGTCATTGTAATCGAACACAACCTGGACGTCATCAAATCTGCCGATTACATAATAGATATGGGCCCCGACGGCGGAGAGCACGGGGGCGAAGTGGTGGCTACCGGCACACCGGAGGCTGTCGCCAAAAACAAGAAAAGCGTGACGGGGCGATTTATCGCAGCGGCGTTAAAGTAACCCGACAGTAATGGTCTTTAAATTGCTCGCATAATACGCTGTTCTCCACCCGGAGGTGCAGATCATGATACGTTATTTACTTACAACAGGCCTGGCAGCGTTATCCGTAGCAATTTCAGCCCAGAGCGTCACCCTCTGGCCGCCTACCGGCACGGTTGATACGTTCGAATACGCTAACATGGCAGCTATCGACCCCATCTATGATGCGATCGATCCCTTCAACGTAGATCTTGTCGACTTCATAAATCATACTCCTGGCGGCGCCAAATCTCTTTAGATTGAACTCGGTGGAACTATTACGGCTTTTTTTCCAACGGTTCTGGATGCTCCCGGAACCACAATTACCGTTACCTTTTATATGTACGACAGCCGCTTCGCCTATGACACTGTCGGTACGCGTATGGGAATCACCCTTGCCGGTTACTCTGGCGGCACGTGGGGCTCTGGTAACCTTCAACAGTTTCTTGCAATAGGGATATACGACCAAACTGAAGGCAGCAAAGATCAGTATTGTGGTCGGGTTGTATTCCCGAATTCAATTGGATGGTTTCCTCTCTCGGCATTTCGAGTCGAGGGATGGCAGAAAATGGAAATTGTTTTCAGCGACGGCATAGCTAAATTTTCCGTAAATGATACGGCCATTCAAATTCAGAATTACGACAAGCCTCAGAACGGGTTCGGTTGCTTTCGCTTGGGAGCGTTCGCGGGCACCACAAATCCGCAGATTTTTTTTGATGACCTCAGTATCGTAAAGACCACTGTCACTTCAGTCGATCAGTGGCAATTATATTAAGCTTGCCCCGTTAGCTGAAGAACTTCGGCGTCATCGACATGGCAGGGCTACTTATTGAGGCGACTCTAAACCAGGTTGCGGTCCAATGGTAGAGCACTCCTGACAGTTGGCCAGCAGAGCTTCAATGAGTTCCTGCCGGTTTTGTTTTGTCCATTTACCCATCAATCGTGTCCGTACCTGCTGGCGCACGCGTTCAAAGGGAAATTGTTCTGGTTCCTTTCGCTCTTCAACAAAACCCACAACGAGGCTGTTGTCATCAACGTACGGCATGGTGTAATCGCCAGCCGTAGTCTTGAACCACGCCATGTCGTGATGATACCCCATGGGTCCTTCGCGAAACCAATCCAGTTCCTTAGTTTCATCTGCCCTGGCGGCAAGCTCATTCCGGCTTAACCGGCCCTCCCGCACAGCCGTCACCATACTGGTAACAGAATCTTTCAATAGTACCTCACGAAAAGCCCGGGTGCCGGTGGAAGTTGTCTCAAGATCCTCTGGCAGGTTCCATTTGTAGAGGATACCTTTCGCATACGGTGGACCACGGAAAACTTCCTTTTCCGCTTCAAAAGCCTCCAGAAGTTGCCCGGCTGTAGGCTCTTTCTTTGTCAGTAGGCCATTCATGTAAGCTTCTGCAAGAGCGCGGTTCCTTATAAACTGAGCCTTTGCCTGGAACTCCTCAGTCTCAAGAAGCCCCCGATCTTTCGCCGACAGCTTTATCTGTTCGATAAGTATCACCTGGGGAAGAAACCCCCGAATCCGTTCCCGCATGTCCGTAACTTCAGGCAGTACATTCATGGCGACTACGGTCTTTGAAGTTTCCCCGAGCGTCAACTCTACCATTCTAATGGTAGCCAGGACGGCGTCCGGATCGTCGGCATTGTTAAGCACCTGTTCGTTTACCGTGACAGGATAAGACGGTGTAAGTTTGGCACCCGCCGAATCTCTAATAGCCTGTGCCTCTTTGAGAAACAGGCTTTCGGCAATTTCCTCCCGGACTTCCTCAAAAGTCCGTGTGGTTTCCGAAGTCCGTGAATCCAGCCGCAGTATCTCCCACCCATAAGGCGAACGTACAGGCTCAGAGATTTGACCCGGTGTGAGCTTCCTTAAGGCATCGGAAATGGCTGAGTTAAGTTTGCCTATCGGCACAGGGCCCACCTTGCCGCCGTCGGTCTTGGCAGCCTCCAACTCTGAATGTTTAAGAATTAGTGACTCAAGATCGCCGCTTTCTCTCGCTTGCAGAACAATCTCTTTTGCCTTCTCCAGCTTTTCCAAGGCTTCGTCGGCATCTCGAGCCATTAGAAACAAGTGGTGAAAAGTCACCAGTGCCGGCCGGACAAACGCATCTTTATGCTGCTCATAATAATCTCGAAGTTCTGCTTCTGAGGGGGCTTCCCACTCATCCCGCAGCCAGGCTTCAAAAGCTTCCATGTCCAGCCTCAGCCGGATCGTCTCGAGCACCTGGGGATTGGATGACAAATCATCTGTTTCCGCGAGGGCTGCCAGTTGGGCCTCCAGACAAATCTCTTCGCAAACCGCCGTTCGAGGATCCGGCTGCGTGTTGAACATCATGTTTCTGATGGATGAAGCACTGTAGAGTTCACTATAAACTCTAATATCTTCCGCAGAAACCGCCAAAGAACCGGTCGACTGACTATCCGCACTGGCAATGCCGGACGTGCTTAATACTGCAGTAAGTAAAAACGACACTAGCAGACGCATTTAAGTTACCTTTTTTCGAGACGTTGCTTAAACCTGGGGTGTTACAAAGAAAAAGAGGCATTCCTCCCTGGTGAAGGAATGCCTCATTGTTTCTCGATTTAGCGGTTTTGGTTTAGTAGACTGACCAGTTTTTAACGTCTGCCGCAATACGGCTGGTCGACGAATAAGTAAAGTCATCTACGTAGTAGGTAACCGTTGCGTTTGTAGCAGCGTTATCAAGCGGTGGGTAAAACATCAGGCCGCTCATAGAGTTCGTAACTACAAGCGTGCCGTCACCGTTAAACAGACCAGTTACCGGGTCATTTACAATGTGACGCTCGTAAAGTCCCCAGCCATTCCAGTTAATGGAAACTGGCGCAAACTGCTCGTAAGGACTAGCACCATTGCCACCGGCACCTTCACCCATGTACAGCGCAACCTGGTCCATCTGGCTGGCACCATAAAGGTAAAAGCCCACATAAGGGGTCGATGACCGATCAATCGCAGCATTTGTACCTGCAAGCCAGCCAGCAGCAGCAGGCTGAATACGTATGCGCTTCGGAAGGTTTGTGGCCGGTTCTGCCCACTGCCACACGAGTTTTCCAGAGGCCGACCCGGTATGTGCCTGCTCGGTGCTGTAGGTTGCGGACTCACTATTTGCTACAAGGTTACCGGTTGAAGTTCCACTGAAGCTCGGAGACCAGGCTCCTGGGAGGTTTCCCGAAGTCGTCGTCTCAAAGTCCTGCAGGACTACGGTCTGTGCGGAACCGGCAAAAGCAATTGCCAGCACTCCCGCACCAAGTAATGCTCTAAATGCAATTTTCATCTACAAAATCTCCTCTTTGGGATTATAGTGAACTGCCTGTAACAATACTAAGCTGGTTAGAATAACCGGCTTTGTAAAGAGCCCATTCGCAATTGGAAGAAAAAAGTGCAGGAAATATTTCAAAATTGAATATTTAAAGGGCACTTCCTTTTGCACACAAACTTCATTCTTCGCCTTGCCCGGCTGCCTGATCGCCACTGGTGTGCGGCACCTAAAACAGCCCTAAAGGCTCGGCCAGCGTGCTCCCGTCATTTCTCACGCTGTTCACCTGCGTAGAGACTGCATGCATGGCAAGGGCGTCTTCCGGCGCCGATTTAAGAAAGTCCGCCAAAGTCCTTACGTCTTCATTCCGCGTATCAAGCCATTCCGGAACTTTCTCCGCCGGAATGATTACCGGCATCCGGTCGTGGAGTGGCGAAAGCAGTTGGTTCGCGGACGTGGTCAGGATGGTGCAACTCTCAATCTGTTCGCCGTTAGGGCCGTCCCAGATTTCCCACAATCCGCCAAGAGCCAGAGGTTCGTTCCTGGCACTCTTAATATAATATGGCTGCTTCCCGCCGGTCATGGTCCTCTGCCATTCATAAAATCCGCTGACAGGCACCACGCACCGTCGCCGCCTGAGGCAATGCCGAAACGACGGCTTCTCCGCTGCCGTCTCACATCGCGCGTTGATCATCTTGCTGCCGATCCGCGGGTCATCCGCCCACGGTGGAATCAGCCCCCACACCACATGCACGACCTCGCGTCCGCCGCTGCGGTGGGGATTCTCCCGCACGATCAGCACCGGCTGAGTTGGCGCAATGTTATACCGCGGCGCATATTCCGGTGGAATATGCACCTGGAACAGGTCCTCTATCTCCTGGATAGAATGGCTAAGGGCATAGCGTCCGCACATGGTTCAGGCTACACTGCACGCGGCCTCGCGTTCACGGGAAGAGGAGCGGATTCAGTTCAGAGTCAGCCAGGTCACCCGGTTTACGCCCCGGGAAAAACGCCTCCTGGTCAGCCACCTGGTATTTGTGCTCGGGTTCCGATACGTGAGCGCCGTCCGCAAAATAAATAATCGTCATCACTTCCCGCAGTGAATCCGTATTGTTCCCTGGAGCCCGGTGCAATGTCCAGCCGGAGTGGAAGGTCGCGTCGCCCGCCTGCATGGCTTCCACGGCTATGGGATAACCGGCGTCATCTACGATTTTCTGTATAGCGCGTTCCGACTGATCGCTGATCTCCATTGACCCAACGCTGCCGCCCGCGTGAGATCCACTCGCAAAAGTCAGTGCGCCTTTTTCAATAGGAACATCCACCAGCGGCATCCACATCGTGATAGTTTTGTTGGTGTCCAGCGGCCAGTAAAACTGGTCCTGGTGCCAGGGCGTCGGGCCGCCGCCCGGTTCCTTGTACAGCGCCTGGTCATGGTAAAGCCGTGCCCCAGTCGCTCCCATCAGCCTTGCCGCCACCTGCGCAAACCGCCGCGCAGATACGAATTGTTTCACACCATCATCATTTCGCCACAGATTCGTTACCTGGAGGAAAGCTTTCCCATACGTGTCCCGCTCTTCCAGTTTCCGCGTTTCCTTGTTATACCGGCCGGTGGTCGTGCCGATCAGGGATCTGTACGCTTCCACCTCTTCCGCCGAACACAGGCCGCGCAGCAAAATGTGCCCATCGCGCTGATACTGCTCAATCTGATCCTGGCTAATGGGATATTCAGACGCAAGGGCCGGCAGGGTAGAGGCGTTCATAACAGATTCTCCCTATTGAGTAATTGTAGTTTTTTCTGCCAGTGCATTGCTGCGAGTAGCAAGCAAAAGAAAAACCCCGCTGCCGGTTTGGCAGCGGGGTAGTCATTAGCCAGACTGTAATTGTCTGTGGCTTTTTAGCTCAGTTCGTCTTCAACACCGGAATCAAAGCGGCTGGGCTGCTGGTTTTCATGGCTGCCGCTCACAGTCGGCACGTCATTTGGCTTCAGCTGTTCGCCCAGGGGTTCTTCGCGGGCGCTGTCTTCTTCAATAGACGGGATGGCGCCAGTGTTGTTTTCTTCTTTTACCGAACGGGGGTCAGGATTGCGAGGTCCGCGATCACGGTCGCCACGCGGGCCACGGTCACGATCGCCACGAGGGCCGCGATCACGATCACGTCCACCGCGATCACCACGGCCACGGTCACCACGATCACCGCGGTCACGACGCTCACGGCGGGGCTGTTCGCCACCGTCCTGCGCTTCGG
>JAKFFN010000234.1:0-3322 GCA_036675025.1 Candidatus Sumerlaeales bacterium
CAAGTCATCTGGGGTTTTATCATTTACTTTCTGCGCATCCCAGAATCCGCGACTTTTAAGCACAACCCCTATCAGAAGGAATAGGGAATACGACCCTATTCCAAGACCCATGTTGATTTCGTCACCTGCCCAGGGCGTGGTAAGGTTGAGTGCGCCGGCAAGAATAAGCACGAGACAAAAGGCAATGATAACTAGCAGCGCGCCGCCAGACACAAGTGCCTGCCATCTGCGGCGGCCCATCAGGATATAGAGAGACGACATGAAGACCGCAACTCCCAACCACGGCATCATCACCAGGTCGCTGCCAGGTATAAGTGTTTCTCCCCTGTCCATATATGTGTACAGGCAATACGCGCACAGGCCCAGCACACACACCGAAAACCAAAGCATGATAACCGCGGCTGCGGAGAAGATGATCTTTGCAATTACACTCAAGATTTTCATGGGCTGACTTTGATGCATGGGTAGGTCAGAGCAATCAAAAATACCTTCATATGAAATTAGGTTAGCGGCAGTTGTTTCTAAAGATACTTAGAACCGGCAGGGGTGTCGGGTGCTATCCTGGAGGAGGAAGTATGAGTTTGTCAAAACCAGACGCACGAAACAGATTCATGTCCATTCTGTGCATTGTTATCATCCTCGTTGCTGTGGCTATAATCATTGGCCCTGCTTTAAGTTCCACGCGACCCGCGGTCAGCTCCATTGACAGAGAAGGCGCCCGCGTAATATCTGCCATTGAGAATTATCGCCGCGACCACGGCGCATTGCCAGCGAGCCTTGACGACCTGGTGCCTGGTTACCTGCCAGAGCTTAAGAAGGTGGTTTACTGTTATAAGAAGTATTACAGTGGCCTTATAGGCTGATGAGTGGACCCAAAAAAGCCCACTGGGACTACAAGACCAGTCACAACGGGAAAAACTACGCCCTCTCAGTGAAAGCCACAACCTACACATACTACGACAGCGAATCCGGGGAGTGGACTTTTGCGGATACTAAAGGGACTTTCGCAAACTATGACAAACCCAATGCGCCAACCTCCCCCGCAACGCCTTAAATAAAGGGACAAGGTAACTTAAAAGTTTCGTTGCTCTATTTCCTATGGCTCAACTCGCATGGGGTAGTTGTGTCTTTTTGATGAAGAAGACCGTGTGTCCACAGAGGAATCCAATTGGCCCGTTCCCGAAGGGAACAAACGCTTAATAGCCCCGGGTGAAACCCGGGGTGCCCGGAACCCCAAACCGACCCCGTAGGGGTCAAACTCCAGAAGTCGGGAGCGAATTTTACCTATGGGACCTTGGAATAATCGTGGTTGGTGTTCGACCCCTACGGGGTCAGGCTATTGGTTTTCGAACCCCGGGTTTCACCCGGGGCTATTGATAAGTTGGTTCCCTTCGGGAACGCCTGTCCCTCGCCGTCGATCTTCTATAATTTCTACAAATGCAACGTTGCCCGTTTGCCTGCGCAATGGCCTGCGCCATCGACTCCTCTGCCGCTGGAACCACCAGGTGATGTACATGGTTTGTCATCAGGCAAAACGCCCAGACCGCCAGTCCATGGCGCTGCGCATACTTGAAATAAAGGAACAGGTAACTTAGAAGTTTCGTTGCTGTTTTTCCTATGGCTCAACTCGCATGGGGTAGTTGTGTCTTTTTGATGAAGAAGACCGTGTGTCCACAGAGGAATGCAATTGGCCCGTTCCCGAAGGGAACAAACGCTTAATAGCCCCGGGTGAAACCCGGGGTTTCTGCCACCCCCATACCGACCCCGTAGGGGCCAAACTCCTCCCTCCCACCTCAACAACAAACCACTTGCGCGATCACCAAAACCTCATGTATCTCCCTCGCGCATGTCCACCTATACCCAACTCTACTACCATATTGTTTTCGCCCCAAAACACCGCGAACCCGTACTTCTAAAACCCGCGCAGACGCGGTTATTTTCTTACCTTTGGAAGGTACTCGAAAACAAAAAATGCCATCCCTACGCAATAAATGGTGTGGAAGACCACGTCCATATTTTCACCCACGTCCACCAGACCATCTCTGTAGCACAGTTGGTTAAAGATCTGAAACTCGCGTCGTCAGATTTTATCAAACGGGAACGCGTCTTCCCCGGATTCGCCGCCTGGCAGGAAGGATATGCCGTGTTTACGAAATCCCATGAAGACAAAGACGGCATCATAAAGTACGTTAAAAATCAGGAAGAGCATCATCGGAATGAGAGTTACCTGGACGAATTGAAGCGCCTGTTGCGAGAGGCCGGCATCGAATTTGACCAGCGTTACCTGGATTAATCGCGGGTGGTGTTCGACCACTTCGCGGTCAGGTTATGAAATATCCGAAACCCCGGGTTTCACCCGGGGCTATTATGGGTTGGTTCCCTTCGGGAACACCTAAGGCAAAAATAGAGACGGATGCTTCGGAAGTAACTGATAGAGTACTTCCGCGCGTGGTGTTTCCCGCCCCCCAAAACATTTTTTCGCGTCCCCCTGTAGCTCAACCTCATAATGGACGACGCAGACCAACCGAAGCGCGTATGGACTTTTCCTGAGTCTCTGCGCGCGCTGAGAAACACCAACTACCGTCTTTTCATCAGCGGCCAGATCGTCTCCCTCACCGGATCCTGGGTCCAGTCCACCGCCCTTAGCTGGCTGGTTTACAATCTCCTTACCCAAAGCAGCTTCTACCTCGGCCTGCTCAATTTTGCGCTCCAGATCCCAGTCCTGTTGCTGGGGCTGCCTGCCGGCGCCATGGCCGATACCATGAGCCGCCACCGCCTTCTCATCATCTCGCAACTGCTGCTTATGGTGCAATCCATCGTACTGACCGTCCTCACCCTGACCCACACTGCCGAGGGCATGCCGCTTATCACCATCTGGTCTGCGCTGGCGCTTGCGGTATTTGCCGGAACCTTCCAGGCCTTTGATCTGCCTGCCCGCCAGGCTTTTCTCCTGGAAATGGTGACGCGTGAGGATCTTCAGAATGCTGTCGCGCTTAACAGCCTCACCTTTAACATGGCGCGGATCATTGGCCCCAGTATCGCCGGTATTCTCATCGCACAACTGGGCGAGATCCGCCCCCACGAACGTGCGTTTGGCGAAGGCATGTGTTTTCTCCTGAACACTCTCACGTTTGGGGCCGTCCTCTACAGCCTGTTTCGTATGAAGGTGCAGCCCCTGGCCGAGCGGCCGGAGCCGGAAAGCCGCGTGCGATACATGCTCGACGGGTTGCGCTTCGTAAATCGGCGGCCCCACGTAAAGGCGCTGTTTGGGCACCTCTCGGTAATGGCTCTGTTCGGCATCCCCTACCTGATGATTATGCCC
>JAKFFN010000170.1:0-18971 GCA_036675025.1 Candidatus Sumerlaeales bacterium
AATGATGAGGCCGATGGTGCCATTGCTGCAGGTAATGCCGTGTCTGGCAGAATGGTACTCGGCATAGCGGGCCTCAAACTCGCGAACATTGCGTCCCCACCACCATTCGCCGCTGCGAACAACTTCGGCAATGCGTTCTTCTTCTTCGCGACCGTGCATAGGCCAGGCGACCATTTCTTTGTTTCGTGAGGGGGTGCCACCATTCAGCGCAAGTTCAGCCACATCACTGCTCCTCTGAGTTATTGTGTTTGTATATTAACTCCGATATGTTTCATTCGAAATGCAACAAAAATAGAAGGGCACTCCGCCAGTCCCTGTCGACGACTTCCCCCCGACGGGCTAAGCGGAGTGCCAACCTGGGATGAAAGTAGATCAGGCGGCGTGGCGCTGGTGTTTGCCCTCGCCCAGTTCCTCCAGCATCTTTTCGTTAAAGGCAGGGATGTCGTCAGGTTTGCGGCTGGTAACAATTCCCTGTTCGGTCACGACTTCCTTATCAATCCAGTTTCCGCCGGCATTTTTTACGTCGGTTTTAATGGCGGGCCATGAGGTAAGATTGAGGTCTTTTACTGCGCCTGCTTCTATCAAAAGCCAGGGGCCATGGCAGATCGCAAAAATGGGTTTCCCTGACTTGTAGAAGTCTCTCACCAGGGAGATGGCTTTCGGGTTACTGCGCAGTTCGTCAGGACTCATCAGTCCGCCTGGCAGCAGGAGCGCATCGAAATCCGCTTCCCGTGCCTCATCCAAGGGAGTTTCCACTTTGAATGTATCGCCTGGTTTGTCGTGGTTTACGCCCTTTACTTCACCTTTGGCAGGGGATACTATAAAGGTAGCAACTCCTGCCTGGTCGAGGGCTTTGCGAGGGTCTGTCATTTCAACTTGTTCAAAATTATCGGCGACTAGGATTGCCACCTTCTTTCCAGCTACGTCTTTCATTGGCACATCTCCGTAGAGGCCTCTTTGAGAGGCCGGTAGTTGGCTGTTTGGTCACTTCAAATGTAGTCGGAACGAATTTTGTGCCTGTCTGGCCATCGGGGGTGTTTCACGAGAAGGTGGTGAGTAGGTGTGGCGTTTTCTCACCAGATTTTCGCTTGACAGCGCGAGCGGCAAAGGGGAATCAGAGTACATATCAGCTGATATATCAGTTCGCATATTAGCTGATTGGTTTAGCAAACTGTTTGAATTCAACCCTTAACGGACCTACAAATGCCTACCGAAGCTAGCGTAAAACCGGGCCACCATGAAACCTCTTTTGCCCGCCAGACCTACGATTTCATCATTCAGCAGATATTGGACGGAAAGCTCAAACCGGGTGATGAGGTGAATCGTAAGGGCGTGGCGTCTGAGTTGGGTGTAAGCCTGGCGCCGGTGAGTGAAGCCGTGAACCAGTTGGAATCTGAAGGCTTCTTGGAGATTTCTCCCCGCCGGCAGACCCGGGTCCGTATCGTGAGAAAAGAAGAGGTGCGCGGGCTGCTGATACTACGTGAAGCCATCGAGTGCCAGGCGGCTCGCCTTTATTGCGGCACTAGGATTTCAAAGCACCGGGAAGCCCTGACGAAACTGGCACAGGCCGTGGATTCATCCGAGGCAGGTTCCAAGGAAAACGAAGTGGCGGAGTCTGTGTTTCACGAGGCGCTGGTTGACCTGGTGGAGTGCGAGATGCTGTCGGCCGAGTTTCAAAAAGTTATGCGGCGAAAGCTCTTCATGAAGATTAATATCATTGTTCCCTGGAGCATTCAGCCGCCGCTCGACAGCCATGAGAAACTTGTGGCGGAGCTGTGCAAGGATGATCCGGATGCCGCCGAGGCGGCCATGCGCAAACACCTTGAAAGGGGCCGCGAGCGGATCCTCAAGTGAGCTTTGCAGTTTTTCCATACAGAGTGGTGCGCCTTGCTGTGCTTGGCGGTTTGTTTGCTGCTGCGTGCGTATCGGCGACCGCTTCGCGGGTCTACGTGGAGAACGGTCAGCCGCGTCACATGCACATCGAGAACGGCGTATGGCAAAGCGCCGGTGGCTACTATGGCGGGCAGGAAAACAACGCCACGGTTTCGCTGGGAGATATACTTACAACGGGTGATTTCTCGCTGCGAATTGTCATGCGCGGCGACAGCTTCACGGCAAACCCCGGCCTGATCCTGGTGAACCAGCTTGGTGAAATCGGATTTGTAAGGTCCGACTCCGCATCCCCGATGTATGTGCGGGGCTTCTTCTTTGGTGATATCCACCGCAACGTGGGGCACCGCAGTAATTTCTTTAACGATGCCGATGATTTTGCAGTTGGCATTAACAGGGTTGCGGATACGGTCCGCGTTGAGATTAACGGCAAGCCATTTTGGCGAACGACGTATGAAGGCAACCGCACGTTCGGGAAAATCGGATTTCGTCGCTACGGCGGCAACATTCGCATAAAGCATGCGGAATTGCTTTCCGGAAATGTTGCCCCGATCAGCGCCTGGATAAATCCTCGCGCCGAGAAACACGAGCAGCCGGGCGAGCAGGTAGACGTGTTTTCGCGTGGTAAGGGCGACTACCATACCTACCGCATTCCGGCTCTGGAGCAGACTAAGAACGGGACGCTCCTGGCTTTTTGTGAAGGCCGGCGGTACAGTGGTTCCGACAGCGGATCAATCGATCTGCTGGTAAAACGGAGCACTGACGGCGGCCGCACCTGGGAAGAGCCCATCGTTGTTCACTCTGAACCGGGCAACATCACCATTGGAAATCCGGTGCCTATATATGACCGTGGCCGGAACAGGACAGTGCTTGTGTTTTGCCGGAACAACGACCGGGTTTTCGTAACATCGTCGCGGGACGACGGCCTCACGTGGGAAACGCCTTGGGAGATTACTGCGGATGTTAAACTGCCGGACTGGTCGTGGTATGCGACGGGGCCGTGCCACGGACTTTTAACAGAAGCCGGGCGCATGATAGTGCCGGCCAATCATGGGACAAAGGCGCACACGATCTACTCGGACGACTATGGGCAGACGTGGCAGCTTGGCGGAATCATGGGCGGCTACGGGAACGAAGTCAGTGCCGCCGAGGCTTCCGACGGAAGAATACTGCTCAATTCACGCAACAGCAGTTCGCAGTTTTTCCGCAGAGCAGCCATCAGCGCTGACGGTGGAGAAACATGGCAGGCGTCGCAGGATCGGCGCGACCTGGTGGAGCCAACGTGCCAGGGCAATATGCGCAACGTGAGGCTGGAGAACGGGGAAGAACTGGTACTGTTCAGCAATCCGGCATCAGTGCGGCGCGAGCGGCTGACAGTGCGCATCAGTGATAATGACGGCACCACCTGGAGCGAAGGCCGACTGCTGTACGGCGGCTCTGCGGCTTACTCAGATTTATGTTACCTCGGAGACGGGTGGGTGGGCTGCCTGTACGAGCGTAACTGGTATGATCACCTGACTTTCGCGCGGTTTCACGTTTCGTGGCTGCGCGCTTCGCGGGTAGAAAACTGGCAGGAGGAGGAGGTGGCGACCGACTGAAACCCGACAACATCATCAGTAGCGACAAAGGGGCGTCGCAAAAGAGGGAGCCCCATCCAATAACTAATATATCAGCTAATATGGAGGGTGACATAATGCAGAAATTTTTCTTATCACGAACCGGAAGTGCACTTGCTGTTTCAGCCGCAATGGCGTTGGGATGTACCGGCGCAATGGCGGCAACCCGAGATGTGCCGACCCAATATCCCCACATTCAGGATGCTATCGGTGCGGCAGCAAGCGGCGACGAAATCCGCGTCGCGAACAACTTTGTCGAGAACGAATCCTTCGTTACGCTATCCGGCAAAAGCCTTACCATCCGTTCCTACACGCCCAACTTCAGCGCTCCGGCGCCGGGCGCTAAATGGGAATCTGTTGCCCTTGCCGACGTAAACGCAGCGCTTCTCACAATCTCCAACGCCAGCCTGACAATCGAAGGTTTTGAGTCACTGTCTGGCGATGATTGCAATGTGTTCTACCTGGAATCAGACGTGAACCTGAGCATTATCGACAGCGTACTAACCGGCACCGGTCGGGCGGATACGGCAGGAATCAAGAATGCAACCGGCGCGCGCAATCTTGCCATAAATATTGAAGGCACGAGCATCACAGATAACGGCCGTGGAATCTGGCTGAACCGGATCGGCGGCACCACCTCGCTTAACATTTCTGATTCCGTAGTCAGCGGAAACACCAGCTACCCTATTGCCTGGGAAAGCGTTGACGGTACGCACACGGTAAATGTTACCGATACCTATCTTGATACGCGCAACATCCGCATGACGCGCTTCTTCGGCTTCCGGGCACCTGCCGGCACGCTGACGACCAACGACATTAACTTTGAACGTTGCCATTTCTACGCAACATCTGACCAGGGACGCTATCCGTTGTCCATCGCCGGTGTCGATGATGCTCACGACCCGAACAGCACAATGACAGTGAGCCTCAGAAATTGCCTGTTCGACCTGACTGACGGTGAAGACAACCTGGAAACCGTGGCCGTAAACAGTCAGGATGACACCGCCACCCGCCGCTCTGAGATCGTGATGGAGCACTGCACGGTCGTGTTCAATGGCGTAAACAAGTGCGGCATTCGCCTGCGTGAAAACCAGAGCACCCTGATCGCATCCAACTGCATTTTCGATGCCGGTGGTGAAGGTAAAGTTGCTTTCCGCAGCCTGCGTGGCAAGACGATCAGCAACAAGAACCTGCTCAACGCAACAGCGGTATCCGAGGTATTCGCCGGAGGTTCGGTTGAACTGAGCGGTACGGAAATCGTGGGTGAGTCTGCACAGTTTGCTGATGGACCGGCCGGTGATTTCCGTCTTGGCGAGTCCTCCCCGGCTATCGGTGTTGGCCAGGATCTGGGCATCACGGTCGACATGGTCGGCAACCCGCGTCCTACCCCGGCAGGCTCCCTGCCTGACCTCGGCGCATACGAGTACATCGTAACGGCTTCTGTTCCTGATTGGGCCATCTACTAATGATTGGTGGAATCACCATGATCTTTAACCGCACAAAACGCGGCAGCGTTGCCAGGACTTTCCTGGCAACGCTTGCCACCGTGGCGGGCGTTGCCTTTAGTGGCAGCGGCGCGCAGGCGGCGGATATCCAGCAGACCGACGTCTACACCAGCGGCACCGACGGCTACGCCATCTTCCGCATACCGAGTATTGTGGCAACCACCAGCGGCACCTTGCTGGCTTTTGCCGAGGGACGCAAGGATGACGGTTCGGACACCGGGCGAATCGATACGGTCCTGCGCCGCAGCTTTGACGGCGGCGAGACGTGGGGACCCCTGCAGCTCGTCTGGAGCGACGGCGAGAATACCTGCGGTAATCCCGCACCGGTGGTTGATAAGAAAACCGGGCGCATCATACTGCTGAACACCTGGAACCGCGGCGATGACAAAGAAAAGGAAATCGCCGAGCGCACAAGCCGCGATACTCGCCGCGTTTTTGTGAGCTATAGCACAGATGACGGGGCAACCTGGGGTGGGCGCAAAGAGATAACCTCGTCGGTAAAGGAAGCTGACTGGCGCTGGTACGCCACGGGTCCATGTCATGGCATCCAGGCCGAAGATGGGCAGCTGATCATCCCGTGCAACCACACGGAAGGCTCGCGGTCAGACCAAAGCCTTTCCTATTCCCACGTGATCACCAGCAGTGATGGCGGCGATACTTGGGAACTAGGCGGCAGCACCGGTCGCATGACAAACGAAAGCACCGTTGCTCAGTTGGCCGATGGTCGCTTGCTTTTAAACAGCCGCAGTTATCATGGAGTAAACAGGCGTGCTGTCTCCTGGAGTGAAGATGGCGGCAAATCATGGGATGGGCCTTACCTGTACCCGCAGCTTATTGAACCTGTCTGCCAGGCAAGCCTGCTGAAGATCAGCTACCAGGACAAGCCCGTTTACCTGTTCTCAAACCCTGCATCGAAAAAACGAGAGAACCTCACTGTCCGCATCAGCCGCGACGAATGCATGTCGTGGTCCGGCGGGCTGGAGCTTCATCATGGGTTCTCGGCTTACTCAGACCTGGTATCGTTGCCCGGTGACCGGGTAGGCTGCCTGTACGAGCGCGACATCGACGGCAAGTCGTATGGTCGTATCACCTTCGCGAGGTTTTCTGTCAGCGCGCTGACTGAGTGACCCCGTTTCATCTTCTCCATTGATCCGAAAGGAGGATCACGATGTTTACGCTTTTCTGCAAAGCGCCGGGCAAACCCTCGGCTTTTACCCTTATCGAACTCCTTATCGTTGTAGCCATCATTGCTATCCTGGCAGCCATTGCCGTACCGAATTTCCTGGAGGCCCAGACCCGTGCGAAGGTTTCCCGCGTTGCCGGCGACCTCCGCAATATCTCCTATGGCCTGGACCTGTACAAGCTCGACAATAACAAGTATCCGCCCAGCCCCTGGCCTACTCCCGGATATTTCACGCATATCGGGTTTGCTCATCCTACGAATCGCAAAAGCCACCTTTTTAAGGAGCTCACGACTCCGATCAGTTACATCAACACCATACCGCATTCGCCGTTTCACGGCAAAAACTGGATCGACAATGCATCGGGCCATTACCAGGGCCACGCCCGTGAGAGTGATCCCGGATACGTGGTGCGCCAGTGGTTGCATGTGTCAAATCGTGCACTGGTAGGCGCCTGGGAGAACAAGCTCTATTGGGTCGGCGATGTCGGCCCGAGCCTGCAGTGGGACAACACTCCCCGCGGTAATGGATCACTCCAGGTTTACTATGATGCCACCAATGGCACCATCAGCATGGGAAATATTTATCGCTTCGGTCCGTGACATAATGCACAGCTAGTGCGCGTGCCAGGAACCACGATTTTGCGAAATGAGATTTAAGATTATGATACGGAAAGTTGGGCTGGTGCTGTTTGCTCTCCTTTTTGCAGGAAGCACATTAACAGGCGCCCGGGCAGAAACTACGCAAAGCGAAGAACTGCTGGCGTGGAAACAATTGCCCGCGTTGCCGGATGAACTTGGAGTTGCCGGTGCTTTTGCCGGCGCAAGCGGCGGCGCAATAATCGCTGGCGGCGGTGCCAACTTTCCTGATGGGATGCCCTGGGAAAACGGAACAAAGGTGTGGCATGATGCAGCTTACGTGTTGCCGGAAGGCGAGACTGCGTGGAAAAGCGGGCTTAAGTTACCGCGTCCCCTGGGCTATGGCGTTTCAGTAACGGCGGATGACCAGGTGATTTGCGTGGGCGGGTGTGACAGCACCAGCCACTATACCGATGCGTTTGCCTTGAAATGGAATGGCAGCAGCATTGAAGTGAAAGAGCTGCCAGATCTGCCCGCGCCTGTGGCCTACGCCGGCGGAGCGGTAATCGGCGACACTGTTTACGTGGTTGGCGGCAGCGATAATACATCGGCTACATCAGCCCTCGCCAGCCTCTATGCCCTCAATCTCAAAGACCTTGAGGCGGGCTGGAAAACGCTGGATCCGATTCCCGGTGGCGGACGTATTCTGCCTGCTGTTGCGGCGCTCGAAAATGCCCTCTATGTATTCAGCGGTGCAAGCCTGGCAGCCGATGCAAGCGGAAAGCCCCAGCGAACCTATCTGAAGGACTCGTGGAGGTACACCCCGGACGGCGGATGGAAAAAACTTTCGGAAATGCCACGGCCGGCGGTCGCAGCGCCGGTTGTTGTACCGGACGTGGCCGGCAATTCGTCGCTGTTCGTTGTCGGCGGTGACGACGGCTCGCTGGTGGGCTTTGAGCCTGCGGAAAAGCACCCCGGTTTTCCAGGCAACCAGCTTACTTATAATGCCGTAACAAATACATGGGCTGATCGCGGTGCCGGGCCCGTTTCTGTTGTCACGGCGCCCGTGGTGCCGTGGAAGGACGGTGCAGTTATCGTCAGCGGCGAGGTTCGCCCCGGCGTAAGAAGCGCGCAGGTCCATCACATTACCATGCCGCCGTATCAATCGGCTTTCGGATTCCTGAACTACCTGACCCTTGGCCTGTACCTGGCAATGGTTCTCGGCATCGGGTTCTGGTGTTCGCGAGGCAACAACACCACAGAAGACTACTTCCGCGGCGGCCAGTCGATCCCCTGGTGGGGCGCAGGCATCAGTATCTTCGCAACCACGCTTAGCTCCATCACCTTTATGGCTGTACCGGCGAAGGCCTTCAGCGAAAACTGGGTGTTTATGCTGGCGAACCTACCGATTCTGCTGATCGCGCCATTCATTGTTTTTGTAATCATGCCGGTGTTTAGAAGGATGGACGTAACATCTGCCTACGAATACCTCGAGCGGCGGTTCAACCTGGCGCTCAGGCTGTTCGGCAGTGCGGCGTTTGTGCTGTTTCAGTTGGGCCGCATGGCTATCGTTATGTTTCTTCCGGCGTTGGCCCTGGCGACGGTCACTAATATTGATGTAATACCCTGCGTGCTGCTGATGGGAGTGCTTACCGTGGTCTATTGCGTGTTTGGAGGAATCACTGCCGACATCTGGACCGACTTCGTGCAGACCATAGTTTTCATGGGCGGCGCGCTACTCAGTGTGGTGTATATCCTGATGAAAACCGACGGCGGCCTGACCGGCATGGTAGATCTCGCCATGGCTGAAAACAAACTGAAGATGGTCAACTGGACCTGGGATGCGACCACTGCGGCACTGTGGGTGGTCCTAATCGGCAACATCTTCGACAAGATGATCTCGTACACATCAGACCAGACGGCTATCCAGCGCTACATGACTACTGCCGATGAAAAAAAGGCGGCGCAGTCGATCTGGCTGAATGCCATAGTGGCCATGCCTGCTACAGTGATGTTCTTCATCGTTGGTACAGCTCTTTACGTTTATTACGTGCAGCACCCGAATCGTCTGATCCCCGGCGTGAAGAACGATGCAATTTTCCCGCTGTTTATTGCGCGTGAACTGCCGGCCGGGCTCGCCGGAATTCTTGTAGCATCGATCTTCGCGGCGGCACAGTCGACGATCTCAACCAGCATGAACAGCATGTCGACGGTAGTGGTTACCGACTGGTGGCTGCGTCTGCGCCGGACCCCGCCTACTGAACGGCAGAATATCATCCTGGCGCGCTCGTTAACGGCAGTGTTTGGTATTGCCGGCACCGCCTGCGCAGTGCTGCTTGCGGTGTCAGATATCAAGTCGCTGTGGGATCTGTTTGTACAGCTTCTCGGCCTCACCGGCGGTGCGCTCACAGGGCTGTTCTTCCTCGGCATTTTCACGCGGCGCGCTAATGGCACGGGCGCTGCAGTAGGCGCAGTGGTCAGCGTGGTCACTGTGTACATTGTACAAAAGCATACCGACCTGCACTTCTTTCTCTACGGTATGACAGGCATTGTCAGTTGCTTTGTCGTCGGATACCTGGCAAGCCTTGTTTCGCCGGCCTTGGCCCCGGAGCGCCTGCGAGGCCTTACGATTCATAGCATTAAAGAACACAACCGCACCGCATCACCTGCAGATCCAGTACCTCAAAACTAGACCTAGAACGTTGGAGTTAACACTAATATGAACAAAGAGAAATCAGACATAACAGGCGTAATTGTGCCAGTTGTTACGCCCCTGACAGAATCCGGTGCAGTGGATGCTGACGGTCTGCGAACACAGGTACGGCGATGCATTGACGCGAACGTAAATGCGGTTTTCGTAGGCGGATCAGCCGGATCAGGACCGCTGCTTCTTGATGAACAGTGGGAAGAAGCAGCACGCATCGTCTTTGAAGAAGCAAACGGGAAACTTCGTGCCCTTATTGGAATCATTGCGACATCCACAGCGCGTGCACTGAAACAGATCGAAGTGTCCCGTCGCATCGGCTACGACACCATCGTAGTCACGCCGACCTTTTATATCGCGCTTCAGCGCGACGAAGAGATGCTGGCCCACTTCAAAGCCTGTCGCGAAGCAACCGACCAGGACCTGATTATTTACAACATCCCCTCATGCACCGGCAGCCAGATTTCCGTTTCTGCTGTCCGCACCATGTGCGAAGCGGGATGGGCCGTCGCCATTAAAGAAAGCTCGGGCGATCCGGCTTACTTTCGCCAATTGCTGGCCATCGGCGCAGAGACGAACGTGAGCGTGTTGCAGGGTAATGAGACCGACATAGCCTGGAGCCTGGAAGAAGGCGCCGCTGGCATCGTGCCGGTGTGTGCCAACTATGATCCGGCCATGTTCGTGGAAATCTACCAGCAATCAATGCGTGGCGGCAGCGGTCAGCTCGCGGAAGGTCAGGCGCGGATTAACGCTCTGCGCGAAGTTCTCCTGGTAGGCGATCATAACTGGATTGCAGGAATCACGTGGGGCTTGCACACCCTGGGAATTGGCAGCGGTGTTCCGCCTCGTCCGCTCCAGGTTGTAGGGGAAGACCGCAAGGCGCTGATCAGCAGCCTGGCGGCTCAAGATCAGAAGCTAGCCGGTTAAGTAAACCATGCGCGATATCAGAGATGCCAGCCAATTAAATGGGCTGTGGGCTGCAATGCCCACGCCCTGGACCGTTGATGATAGAATTGATGAAAACGCCGTCCGCACAAATGTGGAACGCTACGCTGCGGCGGGCGTCGACGGTGTGTACACCACAGACAGCGACGGCGAATTTTACGCCCTCGAACTGGCGGAGTTCACGCAGCTGATACAACTGTTTTCAAAGGCCATGATAGACACGGCGCTAGGTATCCAGGTAGGGGTAACGTGGACGAACACCCGCGGCATAATCGACCGGATGAAGGTCTGCCTCGACCACGGCATCAGCGCCATGCACATCTGCTTCCCCTACTGGATGCCCATGCGTCGTGACGAGATGAAGGCGTTTTGGGAAACCCTGGCTGAAGAGGTGCCCGAAGCGCGGTGGATCCATTATAACTCCATGCGCGGTCACCTGGTGCTGAACGGGGGCGACTATCGCTGGCTAAAGCAGACCTACCCGGAACAGTTCATCGGCACGAAGCTCTGCACATCGAACCTCGTCGACCTGACAGACTGCATGCGAGGCACAGAAGATGTCGCCCATTTCGTGACGGATTTTGTGGTCGTGCCGGCCATGGCCATGGGCGCGAAGGGCTGCTACAGTTTCTGGGTCAACACGCTTCCGCAGTGGATGCTGGAGATGATTAACCTGGCGCAGGCTGGGGAGTGGCAGCGGGCGCTGCAGATGCAGAAGCGGTTTCTGGATTGGGAAAACGAAGTGGTGGCGCCTGTCGCCGCGCAAGGATACCTTCACGGGATCATTGGAAAGGCGCGTGGTGAACTGATGCCTTTCCTGGATGACAACGGACGCACGCGCTCACCATATACGCCGGTGCCGGAACGCCTGAAGCAGGCAATGCGCGAGGGATTCGAGAAAGCGTGGCCGGAGTACGCAGGCGAGACGGCCGCCTTATCCCAGGTAAAGTAAAACTAGTGCCTACCGCTTGCTGTTTAGCTGCTCGAGAACCCGGCGGTAAACCGCGTCTGTGTCGCGAGCGATTGTTTCCGGCGAAAAGAAAGTTTCCACTCGCTGCTTCCCGGTCAGGGCCATGCTGCGGGCGCGCTCGCGGTTTGATAGGAGGTCAATTACTGCTTCAGCCAGCACTGCAGAATCGCCCGGCTCCACAAGGCGGCCCGTTACACCGTCCTTCACCGACTCACTCACACCGCCCAGGTTCGTGCCTACCACGGGGACCTCGGCCATAAATGCTTCCAGTATGCTCGTGCCCAGGCTCTCGCCTTCGGTTGATGGCAGCACAAAAACATCAAACCCGCGCAGCAGCCGCGGCACGTCTTTCCGGAAGCCAAGCACGTGAAAGCGGCTGGCCATCTCAGGACCAAGCGCAGCAATTTGTGCTTCGATATCAGGCCGACTGCGTCCCTGGCCAGCGAACACGAAATGCGCCGTCGGGACAGTTTTCAGTATTTCAGGCGACGCCTCGATCAGGTACCGGTGACCTTTCTCTGGCGCCAGGCGCCCCACTACGCCAATCACGACATCATCCGGTGCCAGCTTGAGTTCTTCTCTTACGCTTGCGCGCAATTCCGCCGCCTGCGGGTCCAGCGCCTTGTGTCGCTCCACATCAGGCGCCGAGTAAATCGACGTGCAATCTTCAGGCGCCATTACCTTGGAAAGAAATGGGATGACCTGTGGACTCACTGTGATAACGTGATCGATCTGCGAGTAGAGCCAGCGGTTCATAATGTTGCCACTGACGGGAAAAATGTTATGCCGCGACCGGATAAACGCCGGCCGCTTACCCTTCCAGCCCTGCAGCGCGGCAAACACGCGCCAGGTATCCTGGCTGCCGTGGGTGTCCACAATGTCATACTGCTTTGCCTGCAGGTGCGCTTTCATGGCTTTTACATCGCGCCAGAAGCTCCTGGGGCGCAGGCCGGTTTCCAGATCCAGGTCGTCAAACGTCTCAAATCCCGTGGCTTTTGCGCGCTGCACCAGCTCACAGTTGCGCGGCCCGCTAACAACCACTTCGTGGCCCATATCGCGCAAGCCAAGCGCGGTCGTCAGCACCCGGTTGGGCTGACCGCCCCATTGCCTGTGCATGTTAATATGAAAGATTCGCATCGTACTCCATCAACTTCGCAAAAGCTCTTATTTTTGAGAGCCCATGAAATTGCAGATTACATTAAAAGAAATCCAGCAGACGGGTAGGGCGATCAAAGAAAATCTGGTCAAGCGCTTCCAGGTCTTTTATGTGGTCCGGATGCGAATGCGCCAGTTCTGTAGCCCGGCGATAACCAACGAAGATGGCGGAAAACTCCTGGATACTGAGAACCAGCGGCGGCTGAGGAATGGCCAAATCCCGTTTAATTTCCGGCTGGCCGTCGCGCACAGTAAGCCGCCAAGGATGTTCATTCCAGGCGGATGCGCAGCCATCCTGTACTACAAAACACGCTTCAGCATTAACGCCGGAATCATAACCGCGCTCACGACATGCCATTTCCACATCGACCACCCGCGCCTGGTAACCGGAGTGTATGGTGCTTGTAACAGACGGCTCCTTAAACAGGTGCCAAAGTCGCGGTGCGCTACCTCCAATCAGTTTTACACTTTTTACGTTTTTCGGCAGGCGATGGAGAAACCGGCCGACGATCGGTGCATAAGATTCATCCTGAAACACCAGTCCGGTCACAGTTGACTCGTATCCGCCATCGGGCAATGAGGTTTCCATTACTCCGAACTGACCAATGATCTTTTTGTTGGCAAGCGTCTCCAGCACGTAAACCTGCTTCAGGTCGCCTTGGAAATACTCCTTCCACTGGTTCCACCGCTCTTCAGTGCGGTTGACCATTGTGTTCCAGCGCGGCGCTGCAGTGGCATAACACTCCTTGATCGCTGGAAGATCTACTTCAAGATTGGCAGCGCGAACGCGCACGTCATCATTGGCAGCACCCGGCGTAAAGTCAGCGGGAGCGGCAGAATAAGTGATATATTCATTGGCAAGCTCATAGCCAAACCGTCCGTAGAACTGAAACGAGAACGGGTACAGTATCGAGATGTACTGCCCGGCGTCGTGCATATCTGCAATGGCACGTTTCACCAGGTGACCAGCGTAGCCTTTGCCTTGCTGATCCGCCCACGTAGCCACGCCGCTGATGCCGCCCATCTTCATAAGACGGCCGCCGATCCAGACTTCGAAAGGCTTTATGGTAAGAATGCTCAGAACCCGATCTTCGTCGACAATGGCACGAGTCGTAGACAGATCTGCTAGCATTGTCCAATGCTGGGAGCGCTCTGTAGTAATTTTATAGGCGTTGCGGTAAAGAGCCTCGGCCTGGGGTTTTTCATCTTCGGTGATGGGTCGGATAGGAGGAATCATCCGGAAAGTACAGTCTATCATCGTGGCACTCTCAACGAAATTTGCATTTTTTCCATTGCAGCTAAAGCTTGGATGCCCTTGTCTGAACCCTCTATGCAGACTCAAACGAACTGGACCGAACTCCTTAGCCGCTATTTTGGTTTCTCTGAATTTCGCCCCGGGCAGCAGGCCGCGCTTGATGCGCTTGAAGCCCATGGCCGGGCGCTGACCGTGTTCCCCACAGGTGCCGGAAAGTCGCTGTGCTACCAGTTGCCCGCCCTTACGTACGAAGGGCTCACGCTCGTCGTCTCGCCGCTGATTGCCTTGATGAAAGACCAGATCGATTTCCTGCGCCAGCGCGGCATTGAAGCTGCACGCCTGGATTCGTCGCTGACCCTGGACCAGACCCGCGACATCCAGGATAAAATTCGCGCCGGCACAATCAAGCTGTTGTACGTAGCGCCGGAGCGATTCAAGAATGAGCGCTTCCTCGACATGATCGGGCGGCAGCGTATTTCGCTTTTCGCCATAGATGAAGCGCACTGTATTTCGGAATGGGGTCATAACTTCCGGCCGGATTACCTGAAGCTGCGTGACCTCGCCAAGTCTATTAACGCAGAGCGCATCCTTGCCCTCACTGCCACCGCCACGCCGGCCGTGGTGAAGGATATCTGCGCCCGATTTGATATTCCCGATGCGGCGGCTATCGTTACGGGATTTTACCGCACAAACCTGAAGCTGGCGATAACGCCGGTAACCGGCGGTCAGCGCGACGGGCTGCTTCTCAAACGGCTTCAGACGCGCGAGCCGGGGCCAACTATTGTCTACGTTACGCTGCAGAAGACCGCAGAGGATGTGGCAGAGAGGCTGCGCAGGGCCGGGCTTGAAGCAGAAGCCTACCACGCGGGGATGGACACCGACGAGCGTAACGCCGTGCAGGAGCGATGGATGGCGTCGAACCGCCACATTGTAGTCGCGACCATCGCTTTCGGCATGGGTATCGACAAGGCAAACGTGCGTTACGTTTACCATTACAACCTGCCCAAGAGCATTGAAAACTACAGCCAGGAGATTGGCCGCGCCGGCCGTGATGGCATCGATTCGGTGGTAGAAATGTTTGCCTGTCCGGATGACATTCCTACGCTGGAAAATTTTGTGTACGGCGACACACCAACAGATACCGCCATGCGCAGCCTTACACAGGACATGCTGTCACAGGGCGAGCAGTTCGACGTCAGCCTCTACCAACTATCTGCAAAGCATGATGTGCGTCAACTTGTGCTGAAAACAGCGCTGACGTACCTGGAGCTGCTTGGAGCCATCCGCGAAGGCGCCCCGTATTATGCCGGTTACAAATACCAGCTCAAACGCTCACCCGAGGCCATTGTTGCCAGGTACCAGGGCGAGCGCGGTGAGTTTCTGCAAAAGCTGTTCCGACAGGGTAGAAAAGGCCCGACGTGGGTAACGCTTGATCCGGAGGCGGCAGCGCAATCGATGGGTCAGCCGCGCCAGAGGATCGTAACGGCGCTGGATTACCTGCACGAACAGCAGGACATCCTGCTTCAGGCATCAGACGTGCGAAACAGGTTCACGCGGCTCGGCGGTGGTGAAAGTGCGGTAGAGTTGGCTGAGGAACTGGTGCGGCGCTTTGAACACCGGGAGCATGAGGAAATCAATCGCATCAAGGCGCTTTTAGCTTTTATCGAGCATGAAGGCTGCCATGCAAATGCCCTGGCTGCCTATTTCGGTGAGGTGCGGGCCGAACGCTGCGGCAACTGCGCCCAGTGTATAACTGGCAAGCGGTCTGTAATGCCGCCTGGGCTTGATCTGCTGCCGGTGCTGACCACTGCTGATGAGAATGAACTCCAAAAGTTGCGCACCCAGCACCAGGCGGCTCTCGCCCATCCGCGCCAGGTGGCGCGCTTTTTGTGCGGCCTCCCCAGCCCGGCTCTCACAAAAGCCAAGCTGACAAAACATCCGCTCTACGGGAAACTGCAGGACGTCCGGTTTCACCGCGTCCTTGGAGATATCTGTAAATAGTGCCGGCCCTGCGCCCAGTGCATCTGTGGCTTATCACAGCGGCGGTTGCCGTTATGAGCGTGGCAGCATGCCTGGTGTACCTGTGGGGATACCCGCAATCGGGTGACAAACGTTTTCATTTCATACTCGGGCCGAATGAGTACGTCATTCACCAGTCAAGAGACGACCTGTTGCCGTTTCCGTATTCATCGCGGCTCTACGCTGGGAATTCAATTGATGGCTATCGCAAGTACTACCTGGAGCACGAAGATTTTTACTGGTGGACGGCGAGCATGCAGCAGAATGACGCATCCAGCGTCACCATTATAAAGAATGGTAAACCCATAGCCGAGCTCGATTTAACCACCAGCGAAACGACGCACTTTTACAATGGGAGCAAACGGGATGCTATGGATAGGGTGGCTTCCATTCCTTAGCCAATTGTTCTTGATCCGCCGCAAACCATAAGGTGCATATCCGGCTATGACTAACCGTTTATTTCTCCTTCTTACCATGTGCTGCGCGTTTGCAGCGCCTGCCTTTCCGGCTGATCGCGCAACCGAAAACGTCATTCTCGTTATCGCTGACGGCCTGCGCTGGCAGGAGGTCTTTCGCGGCGTAGACAACGACATGATCACGACCGCAAACAGCGTATCTAATCCGGATGCGTTCCGTCCGGAGTTTGATGCGGCGACAACCGAAGCGCGACGCGCCAGGTTGATGCCCTTCCTGTGGGACCATGTGGCTAAGCATGGCCAGCTGTACGGAAACCGCGACAGGGGCAGCGTTGCTCATGTTACGAACAAGTTCTGGTTTTCCTACCCCGGCTATAATGAGCTGGTAACGGGCTATGCCGATGACACGAGCATTACCACAAACCGGAAGATCCCCAACCCGAACACCACTGTTTTTGAGTGGCTGGAGAAGAAGCCCGAATACGAGGGGCGTGTTGCGGCCTTTGGCGCCTGGGATGTTTTCCCGTACATCTTTAACACGGGCCGCAGCGGTCTACCTGTAGACAGCGGGGTCGTGCCCTTTAAGCCCTCCAGCGGTGTAACCCCTGGCATGGCCATGATCAACCGCATCCGCGAAACCACGCCCTACCGCTGGAAAGACGTGGCGTTCGATTCTCTGATGTTCCCCATGTTTACCGAATATCTGCAGCACCGGAAGCCGCGCGTCACCTTCCTGGCGCTGGGCGAAACCGACAGCTGGGCCCACGAGGGTAACTACGAAAAATACCTGGAGTCGGCTCACCGTGTGGACGGCTGGCTGCGCGAACTGTGGAACCTCGTGCAGTCCATGCCCGAGTATCGGGACAAGACAACCATCATCTTTACCTCTGACCATGGCCGTGGCGACAGCGCAGAAAACCCTAAGGCCTGGAACAGCCACAGCCGCGAATTCGCGGGCAGCGAATCATTCTTTCTGGCGGTCTGGGGACCGGATACGCCAGCCCTCGGTGAAGTGACTGGCAGGGCAGAGGTAACGCAGAGTCAAGTGGCGGCAACCCTTGCGGCAGCGCTGGGCGAGGACTACGTTGCAGCGCAGCCGAAAGCAGCACCTCCCGTAGCTGAGGCAATCAAACCCCCAGCTGGTGCCCTGACAGCCGGTGCGGAATAGTGGACCTTTGCGGGTTGGAGAGCCGTCCAGGCCAAAGGATTCAGACGGCTGCATTGGGCTTCCAAAGTGAGTAGCCCGCGCAGAGTCTCTGGAGAGTCGCTGTTCTCCCTCATCGCCTACTTAGTCATCACGCTTCTTTATACCCTGCCGCTGCCGCTTCGGCTTAGCACGCATATCCCCGGTGACAACGGCGATTCCATCACGAACCTCTGGTCGTTCTGGTATTTCCCTCACGCTCTCGCCACCGGCATGGAAAACCTGTTCCATCCCGTGCTGCAGTTTTATCCTGACGGAATCGCCATGGTTTATACATCGTCCAGTTTCATCGGGGCAATTCTCATGGCGCCGCTGTCGCTGGCGATTAACCCTACGGCGGCCCTGAACGTTTGGCTGCTGCTTCACATCTGGCTGGGCGGATGGATGTTCTTCCGATTCTGCAGGATTGCTGGCGCCGGCCGCGTGGGCGCGTTTCTCGGCGGATTTGCCTACATGTGTTCTCCGTTTGTTACCGTGCATCTGCCCGGTCACTACACGCTCGTGCAGATTGGTTTTACGGCGGCCGCGCTTTACAGCTTTGCCGTGCTCGCCCGGCGAAGTTCAGTTGCCGATGCGGTTCAACGCGGCTGGGTGTTTCCGGCCATCGGGCTTGGGCTGGCGACATGGGCCGTCACGGCTACAGATTTCTATCTCGCCATGATGACGCTGCTCATTCTGCTGCCGGGTGCGTTTCTCCATTTCGCGCTTCGGTATGGACGGCAGATGCTGGGTTCATCCCGCTTCCGGAAAGGTATCGGCCTTGGCGTTGGCATTACTGTCCTGCTGCTTCTGCCGATCTTCTACCTCGTGATGCAGGCGCGTGAAGGACACGACTATGAAGCACTCGATCCTTTGCTCGGGACAATTCTTGCCGCGCGATGGTCGCGGCTCGTCAGTCTGCCGCAGTATCACCCTTTGTGGGGTCCGCTCATTTACATGGAAAACCCGAACCGGGTTTCGGTTTTTAACGAGTACGCCTATATCGGGGTCGTTGCTCTGTTTATTGCCTTTGTGGGCATGCTGCGCGTCAGCGACTGGCGGCGCGTTGTCGTGTGGATATTTGCGTTTCTGCTCGCCTTGGGGTTCTCCGGCGGAAACCGGTTTACACCTGAGCCTGCATGGCAGTCCGGACCACTGGCTTTCGGCAAATACTGGCCAGCGGTGTTTCCGTTCTCAGAGTTCCGCGTCCCCAGTCGCTGGCAGTTTGCCATCGTTGCCACCCTCGCCATCTGTCTTGCCTTCGGGGTAGATGCCCTGGTTGCCACTATGCGCCGCCGCAGCCGACTCGCCGTTGGGGCTGCCCTATTTGCACTGATGGCCTTTGACCTGGTACGATACCCGCTGCCTACTTTCGAAGCCAGGCCGGTAAAGTCCGGGCTTGATCGCGTTGCCGCCGCTGCTCCCGGCACTGTGCTGGATGTTCCTGTTGGAATAAAGAGCGGCCAGGATCACGGTGCGGGGGATTGGGCGCAAGAAGCTCTTCTGCGCCAGATGAGCCACGGCATGCCGATACTTTCGACTTACGTATCACGG
>JAKFFN010000240.1:0-3300 GCA_036675025.1 Candidatus Sumerlaeales bacterium
CCACAAGGTGGCCGCATCGAATTCGCCGCCGATACCTGTGTCGATCCGTTGACCCTGATCAAACTGATCCAGGGCCAACCGAACCGCTACAAGTTCGAAGGCGCCACACTGTTCAAATTCCAGGTGCCGATGGAGCGCCCGGAACATCGATTCGACACCCTGGAAGCGCTATTCGAGCGCCTGACTCCCTCTGCCTAAAGGACTGACCCCATGCGCGCACTCCGCCCCCTGGCCTCGCTCTCGCTTGTTTTGCTAGCGCTACTGAGCACTAGCACCGCCTTTGCCGAGGCCATGTACCAGGTTGAAGTGATCGTCTTCCGGCAAACAACCCAGCCGCTGCCCGCCGCCCGCCCCGCCCCCGACGACTGGGCACAAGGCGCACTGCCGATTGACCCCAGCCAGGAGCGTGCCACTACGCTGAATAATGAAGCGGGCAAACTCACTCCGGCTAACGGCTATACCGTGCTGCTGCACAAAGCCTGGGCGCAGAGCATCGGTGCCAGCCCGGGCCGAGTGGCGCTGAGCAGCGGCACCGAACAGTTCGGCCATTTTCCGGTTGAGGGCACCCTTGACCTGAAACAGGATCGCCTCATCGACCTGAGCGCCAACCTGTGGGTCAATCGCTTCGATGACAGCGGCGCACTCAGCAGCAGCGAATTGATCAAGCACAGCGTGCGCCTGCAAAGCGGCGAACTGACCTACCTCGATCACGGCAGCCTCGGCCTGCTGGTGCGCATCAGCCCACTTTAAACGTTACGCCTAACGCCTGCCTGGAATCGAGTAGGAGACGGCTTCACAGCCGCCGTCCTCTCACACCACCGTACGTACGGTTCCGTATACGGCGGTTCAGGTTATGCAGCTAAGCCGGTTTATCGTATCCAGTATCGAGACCAGACCAAGGTTATCCCACAGCTTCTTCGGCAACGCCTGATTCATATGTGGCGCGCCCGAGTTCCACCATGGGCCTCGACCGTTGAACGCGGACTTGCAGGCGCGTGCTTCGCTGAGTCCCAGACGCATCAGGTTGCGCGCCCTCGTTGAGGGTCGCTTCCATTGGCGCCATATGACACAGCGCAGTTTATGCCGTACCCAGCCGTCAATTTCCTCAAGTGGCCGTTTGCTCTGGCTCAGCTTGAAGTAGCCCGCCCAACCACGCAGCACAGGGTTTATTCGCCCGATGACTGTGGCCATCTTGCAACCCCGCGCTCTACGCAGCAGGTCTCTGAGCCGGTCGCGTAAGCGATCCAGACTCATCGTTGCCACTCTCAGCCTCGGCTGTAAGTGCCAGCTCATCCCATAACCCAAGTAGTCGCAGACCCAAGTCCGTGCCACGCGGCTCTTCTCCCGATTCAGAGTCAGTTTCAGACTCTGATTCAGGAAGCGCTCGACACCGGCCATCACGCGTTCGCCAGCCCGATGGCTACGCACATAAATGTTCGCATCATCGGCATAACGCACGAAGCGATGGCCCCGCCGCGCAAGCTCCTGGTCGAGTTCGTTGAGCAGGATGTTCGACAACAACGGCGACAGCGGGCCGCCTTGCGGCGTCCCTTCCTGCCGTCGGCTGGCAATACCGCCCGACATCACCCCGGCCTCGAGATAACGGCGAATGAGCCTGAGCACCCGCTTGTCTTCAACCTGGCGCTGCACATGGCCCATCAACACATCCGGGGTACGAACACCAGGCTTAATCTCCCCGTTTGATAAAACTATATTTTTGCCCCATTTTGCTGCGGTGGTTGTAACCGGTGCAGGGAAGGGCAAAGTTCCTAACTTCTGCCACGAATTACTAAGTGTGTTATAAACCAGAACATCTCGATTAAAGCCCGGATGATTGATTATTAGTTCATTTTTCCTAGCTACCAGACTATCCCGGCCGGCACCATCAGGAGTTTTGGCAATCCGGGAAATATAGGATTCGATCTGGTGAAATATTTCACCGGTATCTCCCCCGGTAACAAGTATAAGATTGCGGGAAAAACTTACCCCCGCACCTGCAGAAAAATTAAGTGTTTTAACTCCATCCGACACACGTACCCCGCTGCTCCATTCTTCAGTTGCGGGATTATATATAAAAACAGTATTGTACAATTTGCTTATGCCAGTAGATGTCTTGGCCCTACCGCCTATTACATAGATATTTGTAGTTCCTTTAGCTTTTTGCGGAACAACGAGAGCATTTGCTAGTGGAACGGGCAGATCAGCAAGTGTTTGCCATTCTAATCGTTCAGAACCTAAATCCAGGCTTAAGAAAGAAGCAGATGATGAATTTGCCTGATCGCCACCAACGGCATAGACTACTTTCCCTATGTGTGTTAGGGCAAGGTTAGTGAGGGCCACGGGCAGATCGGGCAGTCTTTTGATCTCAATCCTGTCCTGACCTGATCTCCATTTCAGGATGTATACCTTTTTTGAAAGGCCTTTCTCATTTTCACCTCCTGCATAAACAATCCCCAATGGAGTTGTCGTGTTGCCGCAATAGGCGATGGCTTCCGGCAGTTTATCACGAATGTTTTCATTCCAGTAATATTCTGCGCCCTTCTTCTCCAGAACATAAATCTGGTCCGAATAATCTTTCAGGCCGCCTTCCCAGGGCATCTTTCCCGGAAAATTAGCCCCTCCGGCAGTAAGCAGAACATCGCCTGTAATACCAGTACCCGCATTATTAGGGATACCTCCAATCTCTCGAAAGTCCATCGTCTGCCCGTTAGCAGCAGTTAAGTTAAGTAATGTAACATCAGTAGTAGCATCCCATAACAGAGTTGCCTGACAACCAACTTCAACATCATACCAAACTTTCTGCAACACAACCTGTGTAGCAGGCGGGGCCATTGCAGAAACATCAACAATAATAGCAGCAGTATCGCCACCAGTACTGCAAATCTTTACAACATAGTTCCGAGCATTATCGAGAATAACATGGGAAGTGAAAGCCATTTCAGATCTCCGGAAAAGAGGGGGCCGAAGCCCCCTATGTGATTAGCGTTCCTTAGCAGCAAACACATAGTCTACAGTCATAGTGGTCGCACCGGCTTCACCATTTCGGAAAGCCATAGAAACCGCCAGATCTGCATCCGGGAGATAGGTGCTGGAAGCATCCAGTACATCAACCAGTACATCATCCTTAAATGCATACGCCTTGCTCTTACCATCATAGTAAAAACCAAGCGTCATATAGGTATCAGCAGTAACAGTAGCGACGGCCGTACCAACGTTCTGACCAGTCGTACTATCCTTCTTCACATAGAAGTCGATGTTAGCATCGCCATCATCCTTCTGGAAGAAGATGCCATCCGTAGC
>JAKFFN010000392.1:0-3268 GCA_036675025.1 Candidatus Sumerlaeales bacterium
TGCGCCAGCATTTCCGCTGGTGCCGGCGCCGCCTGCACAGCCGCCACGAAACCCGCTGCGCCGATGGTGTTTTCCGTGCCGGCCCGGCGGTATTTTTCCTGGGAGCCTCCAACTATAAGAGAATCCAATTCAGTGCCGCCGCGAACATAAAGAGCGCCGATCCCCTTGGGACCATGAATCTTGTGGGCCGCAAAACTCAGCATCTCGAATGGCAGTAGGCGGGTGTCCAGTGGGAGCTTCGTGTGAGCCTGTACCGCATCCAGGTGCCACGGCACCGTCGGCGCCCTGTGCTTTCGCTGTTTAAGTTCATCCAGGTCCTGGATCACGCCCGTTTCGTTGTTAACCAGCAGCAACGTAACCAGGGTCACTCCCCCCGCTGCCAGCTCACGGTCCAGTTGCTCAAAATCAAGCGTACCCTGTGCATCCACGCCTATCTTAATCACATCCAGCTTTTCGCCATGTACCTGCTTTTCCCACGCCAATGGCGTGTAAACGCTGGCATGTTCGACAGCAGACGTTATCACCCGGGCGCGCCCGTTGGTGCGAATAGCGCGCGAGATAATACCTCTTATTGCCAGGTTATTGGCCTCTGTCCCCGAGCCGGTAAAAACGATTTCCGCCGGTTTCGCCCCAATGGACTCCGCCACGGCCTTTCGCGCATCAGCCAGCAGCCTGGCCGCAAGTCGCCCTTCATGGTGTATGCTTGACGGGTTCCCGCTTGTATTGCGCATGGCCTCGGCCATGGCATCCGCAGCTTTGGTAGAAAGCAGGGTGGTGGCACAATTATCCAGGTAGTAGCGTTTCATGTCCCGGTAACTACTCCCCAGAGCCACCGGTGTTTCTCCAGAAGCAAAACCGGCCAGCCGGGTTCCAGGACTATCGGGTGTTGCAGAGTGATCCGCACGCGAGGATAACCGGCAGGAGCCCCCGGCGCCACCCATCGGTCTGCAGGTCCTACCGTAAACGATATACGCTTCATAAGATAATACCACATGACTCCACTGTGCGTGGGCGGTTCCGGATCATCCGGGAATACCACATCATAGCTGCGCCGCTGTTCCGGCACCGTGCCCCGGCTGACCAGCATCCCCGATTCGAGAAATTCACTCGACGCCGGGTCCATCTCATACCCAAACACGAGATACGGCTGCTGAAATTTATCGAGCGGAGCCTCGCTCAAAGGTTCGCGCAGTCTTACGGTGCCGCATGCCAATACGCGCGCCGGCAGGGCCTGTCCGAAATTCACCAGGTGCGCCGGCCACGGGCACTGGGCTGATGTATTACCGAAATTGTAACAGTGAAGCAGCATGTGGCCCCGATACCTTACGCTTTCCGCCACAACGCCCCAATACTCCAGGCGGCTGGAATCGTCAATGGCGCCGGAGGTGGCCAGCAGGTCATCCAGCTGACGGCGCGTCAGATGAGGCACCTGCCCCTGGGTGCAGGCCCACAGCTTCTTTAATGCTTCAGGATGCATACCTGGTCTGCGCGTGCCGTTTCGCAGCCCCGTCGAGCCGGAGCCGCCATGACGGTCGAATCAATCGAAACGATGAACTTCCGCTTCACCACCGCGATAAAAGGCCACATTATTGTCCGTCTCCCAGAGGCGAATCTCAAACAGCTTTGCCCCTTCCGGCATCTTGCCTTCCAGGATTTTCCAGAAGCATATGACCATGTTCTCAGCGGTCGGGATAACCCCACGCATAAAATCTACGTCGATGTTGATGTTCTTGTGATCCACGCGATCGACAATCTCTTTTTCCAGCAGGTCCTTTAGTGCTTTAAGGTCCATAACCATGCCGGTTTTGTCTGCCACTCCCCCGCACACGGTAACCTCCATCACGTAGTTGTGCCCGTGGCCGTTGGGATTGTTGCATCGCCCGTAGAGCGATTGATTCTCTACTTCGGACAAGGCCGGGCTATGGAGCCGGTGGCTGGCGCAAAACTCAACTTTTCGGCTGATGTAAATCACGTGAAAAAGGAACTCCTGCTGACATTTATAAACTTAACAAACTCTACTGCCCCTGGGGCGGAAATACTCAATCCCGTAAACCGACCTGCCCCAGCTTTTTTTCCAAACTGGGGAATTTCCATGAATCCTGCGGTGTTTCCCTCTTTTTTGGGTAAGGTCAGAAACGGGCCGACGTACGTCTGTGCCCTGCACCTGCTTTGGTTTTTCCGTAAATGGACTAGATTCAAGTAATTGCGCTTGTTCCGCGGAAAAGACTGCCCTGCGGGGTGCCCAGACAAAGAGAAAGTGCAGGATGAAATCTCCATGCCGTTAGTCGTAATTGTAGGATGCCAGTGGGGCGATGAAGGTAAAGGCAAAGTCATTGACTTCCTTGCCCACGACGCCGACATCGTTGCCCGATACCAGGGCGGTAATAACGCCGGACACACAGTCATCGTAGAAGGCAAAAAGAGCATCCTGCATCTGATCCCCTCGGGAATTCTGCATGAAGATATCACCTGCGTCATCGGCAACGGCGTAGTTATTGATCCCGAAGCTCTTGTTAAAGAAATCAAGATGCTCGAAGAGGCTGGCGTAGACGTAAATGGCCGCCTGCTCGTGAGCGAGAACGCTCACATGATCATGCCGTACCACCGCAAGCTTGACCAGATGATGGAAGCCCGCCGCGGCGCGAACAAGATTGGCACCACCGGCCGTGGCATCGGCTGCGCCTACGCCGATAAAGTCGCCCGTCATGGTATCCGCATGCTGGCGCTGCGCAATAAAGATTTGTTCGCCCAACGCGTGCGCGAGTTCTCACCATTTTATCAGCACCTGTTTGAAAGCTACGGCGAAGAACCGTGGAGCGTTGATGATGTTGTGGAAGAAGTATGGCAGACCCGCGACGTGATCCTTCCGCTTCTGACTGACAGCGTAACGCTGATTAACAATGCGCTTAAAAAGGGCAAAAAAGTTCTCGCTGAAGGCGCCCAGGGCATTCTGCTCGACGTCGATTTCGGCACCTATCCCTTCGTCACCAGCTCCAGCCCGTCTCCCGGTGGCGTTTGCACCGGTCTCGGTGTCAGCCCGCGAGAGGTCAGCAAGGTGGTTGGTGTGGTCAAAGCCTACAGCACGCGCGTAGGCGCCGGCCCCTTTATAACGGAACTCGACAATGAACTTGGCGAGAAGCTCCGCGAGTGGGGCGGCGAATATGGCTCAACCACCGGTCGCTCGCGCCGCTGCGGCTGGTTCGATTGTGTGCCGCTGCGCCGCAGCCTCCAGCTGGGTGGAATCACCAACCTGGCCCTCATGAAGCTG
>JAKFFN010000355.1:0-3253 GCA_036675025.1 Candidatus Sumerlaeales bacterium
TTGAGTCTGGCGCAGGCAGACGCCAGCAATCTCGCGTCATTGCTGAAGAGGCTGAGCAAGCGCTCGGCCAGACGGGAAATGAGTACGAACTATTATCAAAATGCGAAGAACTCATAAGCCGTGCTTTTGAATTGTGGCCGGAAAACCCGCAACTCGTTGAACTGACGTCACAACTTCTAGCGAACTTTGCAACGGCAGCGATTGAAAAGGGCGACCTGGAGCTTGCCCGGCTGCACGCTTCACGGGCAAATGAAGACGACAGACCGCTGCTACTAAGCAAAATTGAATCATTGCGGCGCATGCGGAAACGCAGCGAACGTCAGCGCCGTGTCACCACCGGGCTGGTAATAGCTGCCCTTGTCATCATTGTGGCGGGTACGCTGTACTACAACCGTCAAGTCAACAACGCACTGGCATCTGCGATGACAGCGCGCACCCAGGCTGAAAAACTTATTGCGGGAATACAGGACAAGCTATTCGGTGAGCTTGATGCCGTCGGCAAAATGGGGTTGCTGGCTGAACTCGGCGAGGAGATCGATCTCTACTTTGATCAGATGCCTGACAGCGCCAAAACAGAAAACTCACAGTTGCGGCACGTGCAAAGTCTGCTTACACTCCAGCAGGCTCAGGCTCGCCTTGGCAGACGGCCGGAAGCACTGGAAACGTCGGAACAGGCAGTAAAGCAAGCCAGCAGGCTGGTTGCTGACAATCCCGGAAACCACGATTTTCTTGCCATTCTGGCCTGCGCACAAACTCGCCTGGCTGGCCAGTATCATAATGGTGAGGCACCGCCTGAAATCGTGCTGGACCATGTTCGCGATGGCATGCAAACACTGCAGAGCCTGCAGCACGAACAAATTAATAACCCGGAAATTATTACCTTGGCCGCAAAGGCCGCAGAAAACATCAGCCGTATATCGGTCGTTGTTTCCGGGGATACTACGTCTGCCGTCGCAATGTTAAAGCATGCAGGTACCATGCGCGAATTCATGCTCGCCAAACAGCCCCACAATCCCTTGCTGCTTCGCGGAAAATCCGAACACCTGCTTGCAGTCGCGCAGACATACATAGGGGCAGGCAGGCTGGAAGAGTCAATAGACTCGCTACAACGTGCGCGTAACATCTACCATGTAGAACTTTCTGACAAAACCAACGAGCCGGGCCTTATGGCAGAACTTGCACAGATCAACTTCTGGCTCGGAAGGGCAACCGAACGCCAGGGCAATACAACTGCCGCCCTTGAAGCCCATTCAAGAGCACTTCAGGCCCGGACCCGCCTTGTCGAGTTTAGCCCAGACGATGTTACCTGGCGCTGGAATCTCGCGGCCAGCGAGGCCAAACTTGCCGAGTTGTATATCGATCTTGAAAGATACGACGCAGCGGTCCCATTACTGGATAAAGCCATGAAGTTGATTGATGACAAGGCAGTTTCTGATCGCAGTAGAGATTTCCAGATAACGGCCGGAACCGCCAAGGTTACCCAGGGGCGCCTGCTGGAATGGAGCAATCGCAACGAAGAAGCGCGGCAGAAGTGGACCGAGGCCGTGGATCAATTCCGAAGAGTGGAAAAGTCGGCTCCTTATGAGTACTATATGCTGCGCTACCTCCTGGAGGCACTACTGCGGCTCGATCGCGTAAGCGAAGCCGACGAAGTAGCCGCAAAGCTCAGGCAGATGGGTTACAAAGCAGCAAAGACAAGTCAGAGGCTAACCGAAAAAGGCCTCAAGCCGCTTTAAAACACTAACGCATCTAATTGCCTGCAAAAAAAAGGAAATAGAAGCATGGTCGGAATGGGTGAGACACAAGAGGCAGCAGTCTCGCGTAGTAGTGCAAAGAGGCATTGATTTTGCTGCTTCAGCGGCCTGCGTCCCAAATAAAAGTTCAGAAGTTTGCGGGCAATGAAACCGTCCATAATGCAATTTGCTTACGCTGTTTCGGCCATTCTCCTCGCCGGTGTTGCGCCAGGTTCCGATGACGGAATCCCAGTTGACCAGTCAAAATACGCCGACAGGGAAATGCTGGCCGATTTTACTGCGGAGCCTTGTCCCGATACTTCCCGTAGCCTTACGCAGATCAATGGGAATCTTTACCGGCACACAAACGGCAATGGCCTTGCGCTTCACAGCGGCTTTGTCCTGATTACGCCAGAAGGCGCAGTCATCATCGACCCCGCAATGACCTGCACGGCCGGTTGGCTTCGCGATGAAATTAAAAGTCGATTCAACGTCTCGGTCAAATATGTCATCTATACTCACGCCCATGCCGACCATATTAGCGGAAGCCAGATCTTTAAGCAGGACGGCGCGATTATAGTCGCCCACGAGAATGCCGTAGAACCAATCGTCGGTGAAAAACTTCCTGTACCGGTTCCCGATAAGGTTTTTGACAAGGAAATGACCATTAACCTCGGCGGCGAAACCGTCAAATTATACCGTATCGCACCGAGCCATTCCAATAGCATGATCATGGTACTATTCCCTAAGTATAAGGCCCTGCAGGCCACCGATATCTGTCAGAACAAAACCATGCCGTACAACGATTTCCTGGATTTTTACTACGACGGCTGGATTGAAACTCTTGATTGGATCCTGGAGCAGGATGTGGACATAATTGATATTGGTCATTATACTCCCGCAACCCGGGAAGATCAACGTGCACTTCGGACTTACATGATAGATCTACACCAGCAGGTACTTGATCTCGCGCGTCAGGGATTTACGTGGGACCAGCTCTATCGAAAAGTAAAGTTCAGCGACGAAGTAAAAACATGGGTCAACTACGACCAGATGCGCATTCTGAACGTGATGGGCATGTACCGCTGGGTGTCAAATCATCGTCGCGGCGCATGGTAGTTCATTCGGGATAGCCGCACGGATGTGACTGGAAAATAATCTGCAGACCATTAGCGCTGATCCGTCACGCATCCCAATTCAGTGTGAAGTTCATTGTTAATTATAATTAGACGAACTTCGGGAGAGGTTTCGGGGTTGCCCGGCGCTGGAAACCAATGACCATTCTTATGCAATGCTGCGTCAGGCGGCTACACGGGGAAGACTCAAAGCCACCATCGGTGCCGATGGCATGTGGTACTCTTCAAAAGAAGCCATTAGAAGCTATCTTGAAGGTAAGTACAAACGCAAGTGAAGTTGTTTTGTTACATTTATCGGGATTGCTGGTGACAAATTAAGTACTGCCGCAACGGCGATCGTTCCAGGCATAAAAGTTCACGTGTAGTGCGATGAATTGGCTCCCC
>JAKFFN010000396.1:0-18601 GCA_036675025.1 Candidatus Sumerlaeales bacterium
ATACCCGGGCAGCCTGCTGCATGTTATGGGTAACGATGACTATGGTGTACTCGTTTTTAAGATTATGGATCAGCTCTTCGATCTTCTGCGTGGCGATGGGATCGAGGGCGCTGGCGGGTTCGTCCATGAGGACGACCTCGGGCTCGATGGCTAGGGCGCGGGCGATACACAGACGCTGCTGCTGACCACCGCTGAGATCGAGGGCTGAGGAATGTAGACGGTCTTTTACTTCTTTCCAGAGGGCGGCGTCGGCGAGGCTTTTCTCCACCTGGTGGTCGATGATCTTTTTGTCTTTTACGCCATTGATGCGGAGGCCATAGGCGACGTTATCATAGATGGATTTCGGGAACGGGTTTGACTTCTGGAACACCATACCTACGCGGCGGCGAACATCGATAACATCGGTGCCGGGGGCGTAGATGTCGTTACCATCGAGGAGAATCTTGCCCTTTACGCGGACGTTCGGGAAGATGTCGTTCATGCGGTTGAGGCTACGGAGAAACGTGGATTTGCCGCAGCCGGAGGGGCCGATAAGGGCAGTCACCCGGTTCTCAGGGATGTCCAGGCTAACGCCATGGATGGCGCGGCTTTCACCATAGTAAACCTCCACGTTTTCGGCAGAGATCTTATTGGCGATTTTCGTGTTATCCGATGTCAGTAGGCTCATAATCCGCAGTCTACAATGGTTTGGGTCGTTCGCTTAGGGGAACAACGGGTTTCGTTAATGCATTCATATTGAGGGGGAATGCGGAGTTGCGTCGTTAAGAGACGCGTTTTTTGGGCTTCAGCGTTTCATGTTTGTGAACTGGAGTGGGACGCTGATTTCTTCGTTCTGGCGGAGCATCTGCATGATGGCCTGGAGGTCGTCGATCTTGTTGCCGGACAGGCGAACCTGGTCGCCCTGGATGCTGGCCTGGACTTTCATCTTCGATTCCTTCACAAGCTTTGTCACCTTGCGGGCGTCGTCGCCAGTGAGACCTTCCTTCAGTTTGACGGTTACGCGTTTCATGCCGAGGCTGGCTTCTTCTTCGTTGGTGTAATCCAGCACTTTCGGGTCGAGCTTGCGGGCGATGAACCGGCCGGCCAGCATCTCTTTGATGGCTTTGAGCTTCATGTCGTCCTCGGTTACCAGCTTTATGCTTTTGTCCTTCTTGTTAAGCTCAAGCTCGGTTTTGCTGCCGCGGAAATCGTAGCGGGTCTGGATCTCTTTAATCACCGTGTTCACGGCGTTATCGACTTCCTGCATATCAACTTCGCTGACGACGTCTACTGTTGGCATGGGCGTTTACCTTTGCGTTTTTCTGGATGGATTAATGTACTGAGTAACCAGCGGGAACTGGCGTGGCAAGTGCGATGATCAATGGTGGCCCACTGTAACTGCGGCGGCGCGACCGTCGATTCCGCGTAGAATGTTATAGCCGTGGTAACGGCTGTTTTCGATGAAGATCTCGTTGCTGATATCGCCGGCGGCGATGACGCCTGCTACGTAAAGGTTGGGTACGTTAGTTTCAAGTGTATCGGGATGGATGGCGGGGCGATTGGTTTGCGGATCTACGGTTACGCCTGCGTCTGAAAGGAGTTCTGTATCAGGACGGTAGCCGGTCATGGCGACGACGAAGTCGTTTGCGAGGGTCTCATGGCGACCGTCATTGAAGGTAATCGTGACGTGGTGAGGAGTGATCTCGGTGATGCTGGCGTTGAAGAAGGCGCGGATCTCGCCGTTGGTGATGCGGTTGTCGAGGTCGGGCGCGAGCCACCATTTGAGGGGTTCCATCTTTTCGCCGCGGTGGACGAGGGTAACGCGAGCGCCGGCGCGATAGAAAAGCAGGGCCGCCTCGGCAGCGCCGTTGCGTCCGCCAACGACGATAACGTCGCGGCCAACATAGGGGTGCACCTCGGTATAGTAGTGCGAAACTTTGTGAAGGTCCTCGCCGGGGACGTTCATTAACTTGGGAATCTCATAGGCGCCGGTGGCGACGACGACGTACTTTGCCTGCGTCTTCCAGGCCTCGCCCCATTCATCCACGCCAGTTACGAGGAAGAGGTTATCGTCTTCTACGCGATGGATGCGGGTAACGGTGTGGCCGGTTTTAATGTGGAGGTTGTTTTCCTGCACGTAGCGGCGCAGGTAGTTGAGGTATTCTTCGCGGCTGGGCTTTTCGCGGGTGATGATGAGCGGCATGCCGGGGAGTTCGACCTTTTCGGCGGTGGAAAAAAACTCCATGTAGATGGGCCACTGAGTGACGGCCTGGGCGATAGAGCCTTTGTCATAAAGCACAACATCGTGCCCGGCGTGCTTAAGCGTGGCGCCAACAGCAATGCCCGCGGGCCCGCTACCGACGATGAGAACTTCGTGTTTGGTCATACGGTGAAGTAAGGTGACAATGGGGAAAAATTTGATGAAACGCAACCGATTTACGGCACTGCAAGCGGCTTTGGCAGCACAAGAGAAGACGGGCACTTCGGCCCGTCTTCTTTAATGCATTTTGTACAAGCAGGTTTAGCTGAGTTCCTGCTCCGTAAAGAAGTTGGCGATTTCGATCTGGGCACGCTCGGGGCTGTCGCTGCCGTGGATGAGATTTTCGGTGGTTGAGAAAGCGAAGTCACCGCGGATGGTGCCGGGGGCGGCTTCGGTGTGTTTGGTCTTGCCCATCATGGCGCGGGTCATGGTTACGACGTCATTGCCTTCAAGAACCATCGCAGCCACAGGACCGCTGAGCACGAACTGCTCGAGTTCCGGGAAGAAGGGTTTGTCGACGTGCTCGTCGTAGTGCTTGCGGGCGAGCTCGGGGGTGAAGGTCAGCATCTTTAGGCCGACGAGCTTGAGACCTTTGCGCTCGAACCGGGAAATGATTTCGCCGACAAGACCGCGGCGCACGCCGTCGGGTTTTACGAAAATGAATGTTCTTTCAGCCATGATTCAGGCGTCTCCTGGTGGGTTGTTTATAGAGTTCCGAAACGGCTTATACCGCGCGGCTGGTGATTTGATTGCCTAATGAAGAATGCAAATAGAAACGGCGCGGCTTTTGGGGGCCGCGCCGTGTGTGTTTATTATTTGTTAGCGGTAACAGAGCTTAGCGCTGTTCAGTAACCTTGATAAGATGATAGCCAAACTGCGTTTTTACCGGGTCTGAACACTGATTAGGGCTGGCGTTGAACGCGGCCTGTTCAAATTCGGGAACCATCATTCCTTTACCGAAGAAGCCAAGGTCGCCGCCGGACTGACCACTGGGGCACTGGCTGTTCTGCTGGGCAATCTGGCCGAAATCTTCGCCCTGGTCAATGCGGGCTTTCAGGTCTTTCGCTTCTTGTTCAGATGAGACCAGAATGTGGCTTGCACGTACTTCATTAGCCATGGTTTGTTACCTCTTTCTATTGATTAAGGGCTGAGGAGCCCATGCTGCAAGCTGAGTTACATTGTTCCTATTAGGTGAACCAGCGAAGCCATTTAGCATTCATGACGGAGCAACGCCAGCTGCCTCTATTGGCTAACCGCGGGTGGACGCTGCTGATATGCGTTTGACGCAGTCGTTCATCTCTTTTGTGTTTTCCATGCCGATGGTAAAGCAGTCGATAACGTCCTGAGCTAATGCATACTGTAGCATGGCGTCCTGCTGGTCGCGCATTTTTCCTGCACCGAACACTTTCATCCCGATGATGCCCTTGCCCTGGGATTTCATCTTCTTCAGTATGGGAATCACTACGTCTGGTGCT
This sequence comes from Candidatus Sumerlaeales bacterium, assembly GCA_036675025.1. GTDB lineage: Bacteria > Sumerlaeota > Sumerlaeia > Sumerlaeales > Sumerlaeaceae > JAKFFN01. Next base: position 3,715 of record JAKFFN010000396.1, read on the forward strand.
GCATCCATGGCCACCTGTTTTGGATTAAGGCGGGCGAGGTCTACTTCTACCCATGGTTCGTCGGCAGCGGTTTTCAGGGCACCGAGGGTGTGGCAGGATACGCCTTTTGTTACTACGATGCCGGCCTCCTGAGCCTCAGCAATAACGTCCATGGCGCCACGACGCTTCACGTTCCAGTCGTCGTCTGTCATGCAGTGGAGCAGCAGGATGTCAATACGGTCCACACCCATTTCACGGCGGAAGCGATCGAGGTCGGCCTTCATTTCTTTGGCGCTGCTTGCGCGTGTTTTTGTCATTATGCAAACTTTGTCGCGGTCCACCTGCTTCAGCGCCTGCCGGATATGCGGGTGAGAGCCATACATGTCTGCGCTGTCCCAGAAAGTAATTCCGTTGTCTACGCCTGCGTGGAGAGCATCGGCAAGGCCGTGCAACCCCAGCTTGCGGGTCTGATTTGAACTGCCACCCCAGCCATTTGTGCCGGTGCCAAAGGCAAGACGGCTAAGCTCCACGCCTTTCGGCCCCAGCTTTACACGGTCAGCATGGGTAAGGGTCTTTTCCTGCGCATACAAGTGGCGGGGAAACGCCGCTACTGCTGCTGCCCCTGCGCATGCGGCCATAAATTGTCTTCTGTTCATGGTGCTGCCCGTCCTGTCAATTTTTGCGATAATATGACTTCTGTACGCCTGTCAAATTTGCGATTGCAAGGTTTGAGACAACAGCACGCGGCCTTAAGGTAACTGCAAATGGTAAAAAAGTGCGGTTGCGGAGATTGTGAAGAGTGCGATTTGTTTTGACGTCGACGGATTTACTCCGTGGATTTCTTCCCAGTAGTCGCAGGTGTTGCTTATTGTTCGTGCTCTTCATGCTTCACATCGGCGCATGCTGCCGGCTGATTATTTAAAAGGAGTTTTCCGCGATGAAGTTGAACCGTTCCTTAATGCTCTCGTTGACCGCGGCTCTAACCCTGCCTGCTTCACTCAGTGCCCAGGCAGAAAGTTCCACCCAGGCTGCCCCGCCCATTGCCATGGCTAATGCCGCAACACATACCAGCTTTGGCTACTTGAACGCCCTGATGGGAAGCAGTAAGACCGACCTTTATATGGACGGCAAGGCCATCTTCCGCAACATGAAGGAAGGCAAAGCGAAAAAACCAAAGAAGATGGGCAGTGAAGGTTATTCGATCCAGGTTAACGCGGCTAAGATCGGCCTGAACTATATTGATATGACGCTGAACCTGATTGCCGGTAGAGAGTACATGCTTATCCCGACCGGTGATGTCAGCGCTCCGCAGGCGCTGCTGATTGATGTGCCAAGCCTGGTAGTGCCAAAGTTTGCATCTCATATCGTATTTGCAGTAGCAGCGCCAGACGCTGCCCCTGTAGATGTAATACTGGATGGGCAGCCCTTCGAAGTGGATGTGCCCGCAGTGGCGTTTTCTCAACCCCGGGCAACGGCCGCTGGTAAACACATACTGGAACTGCAGATCGATGGTGTTCCTATCTATGGCCCCAAAAAGGTTAATTTGAAAAAGGGCCAGACCACTACGTTGATCCTTACCGGTACGCTGTCTCCGGATGATAATGAACCTCTGCGGCTTGAAAGCGTTGCTTCAAAAGGTCTATAACGGAGCCAAACATCAGCAAAAGGGTTAGCTTATGCCCGGTCAATGTGGCCGGGCATTTTTATTTCGTGCCGACGTGCATCTCTGCGAGAACATTTTTCAGATGCAGGCGAGATGCTTCAAGGGCGGCGCGATCACTTGTCGGTTCTACGTAGATAGGCTCTCCCCAGTGCATCTCAACTTTGGCGTAGGGTTTGGCTATCATCATGCGGTCCCAGGATCGACTGAAACGCCAAACGCTGTTGGATCTTACTGCGCAGGGAATGATTGGAGCTCCGGTCTGTGCCGCGATTGCGATCACTCCAATTTTAGGATCGCCCTCCGGACCGCGCGGACCGTCTACAGGAATGATGACTGCATATCCCTGCTTGAGCCGGCGAGCCATCTGGCGCAGGGCAGACTCTGCGCCCTTTGATGAACCGCCGCGGATAGTGGCGCGCTTAAACAGGTGAACGTATCGGGTGACCATCCAGCCATCGCGGCTGCGGCTTGTGAGCACTTCGAGTTTGCCGCCAAAGTTTGGCAGTTCCTGGGCGCCCACCACAAGATCACCATGATATATGGCATAGATGGCTGGCCGATCATTGGCACGCTCGGGATTTATCCGTTTAACCTTCCAGGTGCGCGCGAGGGCCCGCAGTATCCCCCACATGGAGGGAACACCAAAGTTATAGAAGAGCCACTGTTCGGTGTCGCGTGAGATGATGCGTTTACGTTTGGCCATAGAAAGAGGTTATACACGCTCGCAAAAAAAGTATCGCAGAAGCTGCACATAAGCAATGAATGCCACCTGACAAGTCACTGCCACAGTTGCAACTGTTAAGCAGACGGCACAGCATTTGGCACGTCATGTGCTGAAGTACTCCGCGTAGTTTTAACTGAGGTAAACTTAAGGAGATTTTGAAATGTGTGATGTTATCATTCCCGCTTTGATTGGCGTAGGCGCTCTTGCTCTGCTTGGTGGCGGAGGCGCTGGTGGCTGTGACAACTGCCCCACCGGACCAGCTTGTGCAGTGACGCAGTACGGAAATTATACAGTAACGATTCCGCAGCTTGCCGGCGAAGGCACTAATGTACAGCAGGTGGCCGTACAGGATCAGTTTGCGTATGCTCCGCCTATGCAGCCGGCACCGTATGCAGGTCAGCCTGTTGGCCCTGCCCCCTATGCAGCACCCCAGCCGGGCCCTGCACCTTATGGCGCCATTGGGCATTATGATGCTGGACCTGCGGCGGCCTATGGTGCCAGTGCAAATGTCGGCGGCCAGTCTGCTATTGGCGCCGGCGGTTACGCAGATCCGAATGGCGTAGGAGTTGGTGCTAACGTAGGTGCATTTGACGTCAACGCAGGCGTAGGCTCCCGAGCCTATTAAGCTTTCTCTGTAGTAACCCTCCTTTCCTTAAATATAAAGCGCCGAGTGATCGGCGCTTTTTTCGTGCATTCCGGTTTTTACTCGAACAGGAAGGTTAATCACGGCACAATACTGCCGCAGACAGCTAACTTGTTTTTACGCTAACGGAGGTCCACATCATGTGTAATTATCTTTTCTGGGCGGCACTGATTGCCGTTGAACACAACGGGTACACGGAAATGCCGCATCAGATCAACGGCGCTTACTGGTCATCGTGCAATACGTCATACTGCAAGGCAGGCGATATCTACTGCACGCCGCAGGCCAGGGCCTCTTCAATCCTGAACGAGCCAACCGGCCATGGATATTCTGTGACGTATAACTACGGACTACAGCCAGATCCGGGCACGCGCACATGGTCGGCATCATCCAGTGCTTACAATTATGGCATGAAGTAAACCGCATTTACCAGAGTTTAAGTAGAGCCCGTGTGCGCAAGTGCCCGGGTTTTTTTATGTCCTGGAGTAAATCACCTCTCCCCGTCCGGTATGATTTTTTCTTCATCGAATCAGCTACGGGATAACATGAGCACAATTACCGAAATAACAGAACGGTTTCGCAACGCGCTGGATTACGCCGCACGAAAGCATGCGACCCAGACGCGCAAAGCTTCTGACATTCCGTACCTGTCGCATTTGATGAGTGTGTGTTCGATTGTGATGGATAACACGCCTGACGAGGACGTCTGGATAGCAGCGTTGCTTCACGACGCTGTGGAAGACCAGGGAGGGGAGAAAACAGCCCTGGAGATCGAGGAGCAATTCGGCAAACGCGTGGCTGACCTGGTGAGGGGATGCAGTGAAATGACAGCTGGAGAAGACGGAGTACGTCCGTCCTGGCTGCAACGAAAACAATGCTACCTGGCGAACCTGCCTGGCAGCGATCCTGGTGTGCTTCTCATATCAGTTGCTGATAAACTCCACAATGCCCGCAGCGTATTGCGTGACTGGCTGGCATGTGGCGAAGACGCCTACTGTAAGTTCTCGGCCGGAAAGGCGGGCACGCACTGGTATTACCAACAAATAATCCAGTGCTACCGGGAGTCGGGCGCTGTGCCCAAACATCTGCTTCTTGAATTAGAAGAGACGGTCTCCCGGTTTGCACCGGATCAAGTGGACATTGCTGACCTGCCCTAGACAGGGTTACATGTCATCTGTAGGTGTGGTAGGATGATCTATCATGGTGCCAGTTCCCGGTTGGCGACCTTCCTGCATGATAGCCGTACCTGTCGTGGTTGAGGTGTTCGTCATCGCGCCGGTTGCCGTTGTGCCTGTTGCACCGGCACCTGTGACCGCTGCGCCGGCAGCTAAACTTAGGTCCTGATCAGGCATTGAATTGTTTACAACCTTCACGGCGTCCTGTCCCATGACAACCACTGTCACGGCGGTTCCACCGGTGAGCGTCACATTCCGCCTGGCAATGGGAGTGTCGCCGGAGGATTCCGTTACCCTCAGTTCATAGGTTCCGGGCCTGACATCTTCATCTTGAGAATCCCCGTAATCTACTCCGCCTTCGAGTTTGTTATCGTCAAGGCTGATGCTGGCGGATTTGTGAGACGGGGAAGCATTGATCAGCGTAATCTCAGTTTCATCACCATCTACGTCTTCTGTATCATCTTCAAGAACGACGACTTTCGGATTGGGCCCGGAGTCATCTGGAGCTATGAGGATCGTGTACTGGTTGTCATCATTATCAAAGCTGAATTGTTCTTTGGTCTGTAATGTGCGGCCATCTGCCAGTGTGATCTTTATGGTCTGGTCATCCTGTTGGGGTAGCGCTTTAAAGGCGGATACCTGCTGAAACTCAATGTTGTCAAACAACGCAGTATTGCCGATGGAAACTTTTGCAGCCGGTGCACCAGGCACGGCGTGGATAACCCGCAGGTTTACCTGGTCATTATTTGTAAGATCCTGCGCGTATGCAGGAACTGTTACTAAAGCAAGCGCAGCAAATAGCGCTGCGGAAGTTCTCTTCATGGTGATGCTCCTTTCGTATAACTCCAAAAGAGCAGTGTGCAACCTCCATGCCGAACAATGTGATTGGTCCTCAATGAAACCCTTGACCACGTGTCGAACTGGCTAAATGGTTTCGTCCGGGATTGATCTCATGAACAGTAAATTCAAAGTTATACTGACGCCGTTACTTGCATGTATAGCAGGGGTGACCGTTGCCGGAAAAACAACTTCGTTTGACCAGGTTAAACCGGAGCGCATTGGAGAGTTTGTAACAGTTTCCGGGACCATTGACGCATTTCACCTGCCGCCTGAGCCCCGGGCACCGTTTGCATTTACGCTTGGTGATGGTGCAGGCCGGCCCATGCGTGTGGTGGTGTGGCCGGATATATTTGAGCGGATTGACAAGGGGGATCTGCTACGGAGCCCGGGTACGAGCGTGACGCTGACTGCTGAAGTGGCAGAGTATAATGAGCGGCTTGAACTTCATCTTCAGGATTGGGAGGAGATCGACGTAGAAGCCGGCGACCAGGGTACTACAACCAGCGTGGCAACAGAGGAATCCACCTCGCCTCACAAACTGTGGTGGGGCGGCGGTGAGTTTACGAGCGGCACACAAGCAACCACATCGATTCAATTGCTAATTCAAAGCGGCGCCGGCGCTGAACGATCTGCAGCAAAACCGGCGGAATAGCCGCCTTTCTCACAGTGAGCTTATGGTTAGTGCGAATGGAATTTTTAGAGCCGCAAGGCTAATTACTATGCAGTTCGCATGATGAAGTATCTCTGGCTACTCTTTATACTTACGGTTGCAGCGCTAACACTTCAAATAAAGTTAGCGGATGTACCGGAGAACCCATTTGCCGATGGCGAGCTGGCCTGTCTGCCCATTCCGCCGCAATACCCGCGGCCGGAGCCTCCGCTGCTTCCGGCACCCGCCCTTGAACACATACCGCCGCCCGTAACTCCTCCGCGCGTGGAGGCTACCAGCATCGAAATCTTTAACACCTCTACGAACACAGGACTGATGGTTGAAACTCGCCAGGCAGATAACCTGGATTGGGGCTTGCCGAGGTCGCTACCGCTGGATTCTCCTATAGACCTGGCCTATGCTGTAGAACCGCGGCTGGTAGAACCCGTTCCAGTCAATGTACCAGAACCAGAACCCGTCAGTCCCCCGAATGTCTTGTCGCTACTTACTGACCGAAGTGGCGCCTGGCATCCGGCACTTGAAAAATGGAGCACAGAAACTCAACTGATGGCGTGGATTCGTACAGCCACTGCTCCCCTGCCGGAAGAGTCGATGACGTTGTCGCATACTGGCGTGGTACGCACCATGAAGCTTTATCCCGTGCCGGAGCAGGAGAGCGTGGAGACAGCATCGTTGGAACCGAAGGAACTGATTTCTGCGCCGCAGGCATTTACTCCGAACCTTTATCTTCCCGACGGTGCGCTGGATGAAGAAGGTGCGAAATTAACTCTTATCAGGCCGGCGCTTAAAGTTTATGAACTTCCTGATGAAAACTCAGCAGCTGCGGCTGTGGACCTGAAAGCGGGGGACCAGGTACGCCCGCTTACGCGCCTGCGAAATGCAATGGGCTATGACTGGATCAAGTTTGAGAGTGATGGCAAATCGTGGTGGGCCCAGGCGGAATTCTTTATCCGTGTAGACCCCAGGAACCGGCGGGAATATCCCCAGGGTAACCTTGCCGTGGGCAAAGAGCGCGTTGACAAGGATTCGGCACTGCCGGTCGATTACCACCCGAATGACCTGGTGGAGATTGCGGGAAAGTGGACTTTCGGCGCAAAGAATGTGCAGCTGCGTAAAGGGGCGGCAGAGGCTTTTGAACGCATGGCAGAAGCTGCAGAAAAGGATGGACATGACATCCGCATTTTCTCTGGCTTCCGTGATTTTGACTACCAGAAGCGACTCTACCTGAAAGCTGTGTCAGACAACGGTCCGAAGCAGGATGGCACTGCTGCGCCGGGGTACAGCGAACATCAGCTTGGCACCACGGCTGATATATCGAGCGAGAATCGCAGAACGATTTTGAATGGGAAATTTGGTGAGACACCGGAGGGCCGGTGGCTCCACGAAAACAGCGAACGATTTGGTTTTCGGAAGTCGTATACGAGTGAGAATACTGACGAAGTGGGATATAAACCGGAACCCTGGCACTTCCGTTATGTCGGGGTTAGTGGTATGGAACAAAGCGCAGATGTGGCGGGGCGGTAAACGTAACATCACCGGCTGAAGCGTTTCAAGGCACACATTCTGCATCCATCATGTCGCTCAACATTAGAAAGGTTGGTTCTTGAATGAAGCATGTTTTATTTGCAGCAGCAGTAACAATCGGTATCGCAGGCCTGGCTGCCGGGGAAGCCGGGGCCACGGCATCACCTGACAAGGTAGCAACAGTAGTAGTGCATGGTTTTGACCCGAGCGGTGCGAGTACCACTGGTGTATTCGGTAATGATCAGACAACGACGTATATCACGGAAATGGCGGTAGAACTGGGTCTTCCAACGAGTGATGTAGACCCGACTGCTCCCAACCAGGTTGCGTATACGACTTACTACGGTGATCAGTATCCGGCGTATTATACCGCGCAGGATATCCAGGACATCCAGAATATCACAACAACCCATGGCGGCGGCGTCCCGCGTTATGCAGCAATAGTCGCGAAATTCGCTGAGCATGTAATGGAGCGCAGCGGTGCTGAGCAGGTGAACATTTTTGCTGTCAGTTTCGGCGGTCTCATCAGCCGGTACATGATTGAGAAAGACGTAGAAGGGCTGGCCAGTACGGATAAAATTGCACGCTGGATTGCAGTGGAAGGCGTGGTGGCGGGGAACTATGGCGCCACTTACGGTGGCCCTGTATTTGAAGACTTTTACGAAGAACAATACGGTGCTCCTCCCATTGACCTGCAGCATATGGATTACGAATGGGTGGAAGCTAATATCCATAATCCGCGGCAATCGTCCGCATCGCCATTCCTGGGCGAATTCCCTACACATTTCTGGCTGGCCAGTGATGACAACTTTAATGAGCGCGCTCTTACTTTTCTCAGCGGCAAAGCCAATGACGGTGTCGTTCTGACGGAAGACGCAAAGCTGACAAGCCTTCCGCCGCAATCACTTTACCTCGGTCTCGAGCCGACTGTAAGCACCATGCACACCAACCACGAAAGCACCAAAGATTTTGAAGGAATTCGCGCCGGGGTTGCTGCGCAGTTGTTCGGCCGCAAACGGGTGACGATTACGCTGGAGCAGGTGCGTGTTCGCAACGAATTTGATGGCAGTGCGCGAGGCGACGGAGAGTATGTATTCGGGCTTCGGGTATTTTCTCCGCAGGCAGAAAGCCTTTATGGTATAACCAATGCCATTCACCAGGTTCGGGCAGATGATGCGAGTATCCCCTTTGTGCGCATGGCTCAGGATACGACTGTGACTGTCAACATGACGTGGTTTGATGACATGGTGCTTCCGGGTGAAACAGCGCTGCGACTGCAGACGAACGTTGATGAAGTGGATGGGGATATTATCTACAACATCTCAGAAGCGCTTGGCGAAGTTTACGAGGACCTAGCCGACACAACTGTAGAAGTTAATATCGAAGCGCCGGGAACTTACACGCTGGAAACGGACGACTGGCGTGCTGTCGTCGGCGTGACTGTTACGGAATATCCACCGTATGATGGAACAGAAACAGCTGCGCAGGGCTGGGAACTTTACGAGTAGATTTGATGTTTGCGTCTCGCCGGTTGGCGGCGAGGCGCGAACGCTTCGGTTGTTCGCTGCGGCTAAACTGAAGCCGAGATCATATTGCCATAAAGGTCTGCGTACAAGCGTGCAGAATTCTCCCAGCTGAAGTCCTGCGTCATTGCCCGCTTTTGTGCCTGTTTCCAATCGAGGGGTAACTGGTAGAGAGCAACCGCTTCGTTGATCGCGGATAAAAGCGGACCGGGTTTAAACTCGTCGAAGACAAATCCCGTTCCTGATTCGTGGTCGGCTGCAATGGGAGTAACGGAATCTGCGAGGCCGCCGGTGCGACGAACCACCGGCAGGGTGCCGTATCGCAGAGAATACATCTGGTTAAGGCCACAGGGCTCATAACGCGATGGCATGAGAAATATGTCGCCTCCAGCTTCCATGCGGTGAGCCAGACCGTTGTCAAAAGCCAGCCGCACCGCCATTTTGCCTTTGTATCGTGTGGCCTTCTGTTGCAACGCCTCGTGGTATTCGGCGAGCCCGGTTCCGAGGATCGCCAACTGAACATCGCGCGCCATAAGAGTATCGATTAGCGGCAATAGAATCGACAGCCCTTTTTGCGGGTCCAGCCGGGATATCATGGTCAGCAATGGAGTCGTTGCTGATTCCTTCACGCCGAGCTCTCTTTGAAGCTGCTGTTTACATTCTGCTTTTCCTGCAAGGTCAGCGGCAGTAAAGTGCGCCGGCAAGTGAGTATCTGTAGCCGGGTTCCACACGGCATAGTCGATTCCATTGAGGATGCCATGGAGACTTTTCGCACGCTGCTTCAGGACGCCATCAAGCCCGGCGCCAAACTCCTCCGTCTGTATTTCTTTCGCGTAGGTTGGGCTTACGGTAGTGAGGACGTCGGCGTAGACCAGCCCGCCCTTAAGGCAGTTAAGCTGGCCATAAAACTCGACACCGTTGGGATGGAAGGTGTGGGTAAACCCGAGATCATAAGCTGTTTGCGCCGGAAATGTGCCCTGGTAGGCGAGGTTGTGAATCGTAAACATGGTGTGGATGCTTGAAAGGTCCGGATCAGCCTGGATGGCGGGGTCGGTGCGGAGCATCACGGGGAGCAGGCCAGTCTGCCAGTCGTTACAGTGGATTACATCGGGAATCCAGCCAAGCCCCTTGATCATCCAGATGATCGCCTTGCAGAAGATTGCAAAGCGTTCGGCATTATCAGGGTAGTCGCGGCCATTTTCCATATAGAGGCCTTCGCGATGGAACAGGGCGGCGTTTTCTATAAAGTAAACGGGCACTGGCGAACCGGGCAGGGTAGTCATTGTAACTGAGGCAACGTTCTTGTAAGTGCCGATCTCAATGTTCAGGTGGGGCAGCACCGGGCGTGGGGCGGCCGGAAGATTGGTCATGTTGCCGTAGCCAGGCATTGCAACGCGCACGTCTGCGCCTAGCCTGGCGAGAGCCAGGGGCAGCGCTCCGGCCACATCGGCAAGGCCGCCGGTTTTTGCAAAGGGTGCGACTTCTGATGAAACTATCAGGATCTTCATGCTGGTTTAGACTTTCGTTTTATCCGAACGGCAATTATAGGCAATTGGTCAGTGTCGCAAAAGCAATTCCTAACTCAAAGGCCGCCTTGGTGAGCCAATTATCACCCTGACATTTACGCGCTTTTACACAAAGTGATTATTTGGTTGTAGAGGGTTAGCGTAGAAAATGGAAAGGCTTATTTTGTGAACATCATTTACATGGGGACACCCGGATTTGCTGTGCCGCCGCTGCGACGGCTGATAGAGTCGGGCCATACGGTTTCTGCTGTTGTTACGCAGCCAGACAGGCAGGTGGGGCGCGGGCGCAAGGTTCAGCCGCCGCCGGTAAAAGAGTTGGCGCTGGAACATAACCTGATGGTGCTACAGCCTGAGCGCATCAAGAAGAATGATTTTCACAAGGTGCTGGAGATGTATCACCCGGACATCATTGTGGTGGCTGCCTACGGGCAAATCGTTCCGCCGGAAATCCTCCAGCTTCCCAAATACGGATGCATCAACATTCACGCTTCACTGCTGCCAAAATATCGAGGGGCGGCGCCTATCCAGCGGTCGATTATTGATGGGGAGCGCTATACGGGTATCACGATCATGCAGATGGATGTGGGTCTGGATACCGGCAATATCATTGCTTTTGAACAGGTGGATATCCTGGAAGATGATGACACTTCGAGCCTGAGTAACCTGCTGAGCGTGACCGGGGCCGAGCTGCTGATGAAGGTGCTGGATACTATTGAGGCTGAAGGCAAGGTAGTGAGCACGCCGCAGGATGACAGCCAGGCGACTTATGCGCCCCTGATGAAAAAGAGCGATGGTCTGCTGGATTGGAGCATGGAGCGCGATCCGCTGATATTCCGCATTAAGGGCCTGCAGCCGTGGCCGGGTGCTTTCAGTTTTCTGCATGGGCGCGCATGGAGATTCCTGAAGGCCGAGTATTATGAAGATCCGGATGGCCTGCTGACCTCGTCCCTGGAAAACAAGGGTATGCGATCTGGGGATGTTGATTATGGCCAGGTGGTATTGCTGATCAAGGGTAAAGGGTTCGTAGTAAAGGTAGCTGACGGGTACCTGCTGATTACAGCGGTGCAGCCCCCTGACAAGCGCCCGATGGAGGCGAGTGACGCGCTGAACGGAAAGCTTGTAAAAGAGGGAGACATTTTCATCAGCGATCCGGCTTTCCTTGAGGGTACTCGCGAAGTAAAGTAGATCATGGGTTGTGATGTGCCGCTCCTTTTCCGAAAATGAAATACGATTGCCCCCGTAACATAAAAGACTTGCGGCGGAAGCACGCTGCCGCTGAAACTCCCTGAAGTTAATTCCTGGAACTGGTAACGACTGAACATGGAACTGTGTGGAAAAACCGCTCACGAGCTGCGCGACCTGCTGGCAAAGCGGGAAGTATCAAGTATCGATATTACAAAGAGCGTGCTTGAGCGCATCCAGAAGGTTGAGGATCGCGTGGGCGCCTATGTGACTGTTATGGAAGCTGAGGCCCTGAAGATGGCTGACGCTGCGGACAAGCGCCTCGCTTCGAGCGAAGGTGTAACGGCACTCACGGGTATTCCGCTGGCTGTAAAAGACAACATGTGCACCCTGGGCACACGCACTACCTGTTCTTCGCAGATCCTGTCTAAGTTTGTGCCGCCTTATGATGGCACGGTAGTAAAGCGGCTTCGCGATGAGGGTGCCGTGTTTGTGGGCAAGGCCAACATGGACGAATTCGCCATGGGCTCAAGCACCGAGAACAGCAGCATGAAGAAAACGGCCAATCCGTGGGACCTGGAGCGGATTCCGGGCGGAAGCAGCGGCGGAAGCGCCGCGGCCGTTGCGGCGGATATGTGTGTGATGGCTACGGGTAGCGACACCGGTGGTTCCATACGCCAGCCTGCGGCACTGTGTGGCGTGGTGGGCATGAAGCCTACTTACGGGCTGGTGTCGCGATATGGGCTTGTGGCTTTTGCAAGCAGCCTGGACCAGATTGGCCCGCTGACTCGTGACGTTGAAGATGCAGCACTCTTCCTGAACGCCATGGCCGGTCATGATCCTATGGATTCAACCAGCGCTGACGTGCAGATTCCTGACTATACAAGTTTCATCGGCCGCGACATTAAGGGGATGCGGGTGGGGCTGCCGAAGGAGTTTTTTGCAGAAGGTGCCGATGCGGATGTGCGGGAGGCTGTGGATGCAGCTATTAAGCAGCTGGAGAGCCTGGGTGCCGAGGCTGTGGAAGTGGAACTGCCGCACAGCAATTACGCTGTCGCCACGTACTACCTTTGCGCCACTGCCGAAGCGAGCAGTAACCTTGCCCGTTATGACGGCGCCCACTATGGATTTCGCGCCGACGCTGATAACGTTATTGATATGTTCAGCCGGACTCGCAGCCAGGGGTTTGGTGCCGAGGTTAAGCGCCGGATTATGCTGGGGACTTATGCCCTGAGCGCCGGGTTTTACGAAGATTTTTACCTAAAGGCTCTTAAGGTGCGCACGCTGATCAAGCAGGATTTTGACAAAGCTTTCGAGAAGTGTGACGTCATTGCAGGACCAACAACGCCGACTGCGGCATTTAAGTTTGGTGAGAAAACAGCTAACCCGCTGGAAATGTACCTGAGTGATATTTATACTATCAGCGTGAACCTGGCGGGTATTCCAGGTATTTCGGTGCCGTGCGGCCTGACCGGCGGAAATCTGCCAATCGGCCTGCAGTTCATTGCGCCGGCGTTTGAAGATGGCCGGCTGTTTACCGTGGCCCATGCCTATGAGCAATCTACGGATTGGCATAAGCAAAAGCCCGGCCTGGCTTAAAGAACCCGAAGCGGTCTGGTAAGGCAGCAATTTGGTTTCATTGAGCACTTGAATTGCCTGATGTGACGCTTCACGTTTTCGCCCATGGTTTTCGATAGCTACGTTTTCGCGGTGTTTTTCGCCGTTGTGTACCTGGTGTACATTTGCCTGAAGGGTGTTCGTTCTCAGAATCTCTTCCTGCTTGTGGCCAGCTATTTCTTCTATGGCTTCTGGAGCTGGAAGTTCCTGGCCCTGCTGGTTGCTACCCAGATCGTCGACTTCCACATCAGCAAGGGCCTTGTGCGGCTGGATGATCAATCAAAACGAAAACGACTGATGTGGCTGAGCGTGATCGTGAACATGGGCACGCTCGGGTTCTTCAAGTATTTCAACTTCTTCACGGATAACCTTCAGGAAGTCATGCGGGCCTTTGGCGTGGAGGTGTCAGACGTAACGCTGAACATCGTATTGCCCGTCGGGATTTCCTTTTATACGATCCAGGAACTTACGTACATCATCGATGTATACAAACGCCGGGTGCGGCCGGCAGGGCGGTTTGTTGACTTCGCGCTGTTTGTCTCTTATTTTCCTCAGCTGGTAGCGGGCCCTATCGAAAGGGCGGAGCGGCTGCTGCCGCAGGTGCAATCGCCCCGCCAGATCCATTGGGATGACCTGGTGGAAGGCACGTGGCTTTTCTGCTGGGGCCTGTTTAAAAAGGTGTTTGTGGCTGACCGGATAGCGATGCTGTCAGACAGCGTGTTCGGTGCGCCGGAGGCTGCTTCGGGGCCAATGGTGGTGCTGGGGGCGGTAGCGTTTACGGTACAGATTTACGCGGACTTCTCCGGCTATTCGGATATGGCGGTGGGGCTCGGCCGGATGATGGGTTTCCGGCTGATGTATAACTTTAACCTCCCGTTTTTTGCGGTCAGCCCGTCGGATTTCTGGCGACGGTGGCACATCAGTTTGTCGCAATGCCTGCGAGATAACTTGTATATTCCCATGGGCGGTAACCGGAAGGGGTTCAGCCGCGAGCTGAGTGCCCTGATGATCACGATGCTGATCGGCGGGCTTTGGCATGGGGCCCAGTGGCACTTTGTGTTGTGGGGGGCGTATTGCGGTGGCCTGCTGGTGCTGGAGCGCCTGATCAGAATGGGGGCGCCGCATGGCATGATCATTGAGCCGCGGGAGACCGGGTCTATTGTCAAGCGGCTCGCACATATTGCGGTTATGTTTCCGTTGACGGCTCTCGGGTTTCTCATTTTTCGGGCGGAAACAGTTGGGGATGTGGGAGAATTGCTTGGCAATCTAGCGACGGGCTGGGAATCAGCCAGGGCTGCGCTGCCGCAGCTAAAGGAGCTATTGATCTGCACCTGGCTGCTGGGCGGCTACCAGATCGCCCACTATTTCTCTGAAAACAGGTTTGTTGTATTTAAGGTTCCGGTGCCGCTGCGGGCTATAATCTATCTCATTATGTACCTGTCACTGACGCTGGGAGCTCCGCATGACGCGCGAACCTTCATCTACTTCCAGTTCTGACGTGACACAGGCGGAAGATGTTGTTGTCCAGAAGCATCGCCGGTTTCCTGTCGGAGCCCTGGCGGCCCTGGCCCTGGTCGGATTGTTTGAAGTAGGCTTTGTCTGGAATAACCGGGCAAAGCTTTGGGATGCCAACTACGTCCTGCTGGAAAAAAAGCGTGAGGCCATGACGGGCAACCGGAAGCCTGATGATGTGGCGATCCTGGGGACGAGCCGGCTGTACCACATTCGGCCCAATGACCTGAAGCAGGTATTTGGCGAGGAAGCTCAGATCAGCAACTACGCCTGGGGCTGGTGCGGCGTGGAAATCTACGAGGCAATGCT
>JAKFFN010000181.1:0-3209 GCA_036675025.1 Candidatus Sumerlaeales bacterium
AACGGGCAGTGGCCGGGCGAAGAGTATGGAATGCAACAGGAGCGGGCAAAGGCGGCCCTTACGGCAGCCAAGGAAGCCTATTCGGCGGACGCGGAAGAGTCGGAGCTGACGACGACACCGGCATCGATTATTGCAGGGATTGCCCCAGGTGACCCGGTTGCGATCGAGCTGGCAAATCACAGAAACAGTTTCCGTCGGAAGGTTCTTGTGCTGTCGCTGATTCTTTCGGCTACAGGTATTGCGGCAGCGGGGCTTCTGTGGCACTTTTATCGTAAGCGGCACTAGCGACAGGATGTCCGCGGGGCAATTTCAGGTTAGTACGGGCAAAGTACTGTTACGGTTGATAGATACCCCAAAAAGGAAGCTGCCGGTGTGGACTTACGTCCACACCGGCAGAGTTGATCGGTAGGGCCCAACCGACCCGGAATTACTTCTCGAGCGTCGGGGGCGGCATCATCGGCGGCGGCGGCATCATTGCCGGAGCGCAAGCCGGAGCAGCCGGGGCGCACTTGGTGCGGCAGCATCCAGCGGATACAACCGTCAGGGCAGCCATAACGGCAAACACGACAAACTTCATGTTGATAATCTCCTTTCCTCAAATTCCCTCAGCTAGGAATCATTCGCAGCAAGCGACTTCTCCATGCTGATATGTGTTCTGTTCTGGCTTTTAAGGAGACCTTGTCAAACGTAAACTGTATATTTTTTCACAAAATTTCGCAAGTCGTGGAACCTTTGATAAATCGGGCGATACATGGCGTCTGAGGCCCGAACTAAGTCGACTTATCCACAACAAAAATCGCCGGTGGCTGCCGGGATTTTTTCCGGACTACAGCACCGGCGATATTTAAACATGGTAACTAATTAACAGCCAGCTGATTTTCCAACTCAGTTGCCAGCGGGCGAAGCATTTCTTCGTCGAAAGCGAAACGGAGCCCGGCAGTCTCGAACAGCTCCGGCAAAGGGCGGCTGTTTCCAAGGGCAAGACCTTCGCGGTAGCGCCTGACAGCATCGGAGGCATCAGCAAGGTAGCGAACCCAAAGCTGCAGGGCGCCAAGCTGCGCAATGCCATACTCAATATAGTATAGAGGCACGCAGAAGAAGTGCAGTTTTGTCATCCATGAGCATTCGCGGATTTCGGGCAGTTCCGGCCAGTCGAGTTCATCTGCAAAGCGTTTCTCCAGTTCCAGCCACTTCTCCGCCCGCTGCTGGCGCGTATGGCCGGGGTTTTTGTACAGCCAGTGCTGGTAGGCATCCACGCGCATGATCCAGGGAAGCAGCATGATAATATCTTCGAGGTGAGATTCTCGTGCGCGTTGTGCGTCGGACTCGTTATAGAATGACTCCAGTTTTTCGCAGGCCATCATTTCCATGCCCATGCTGGCAACTTCGCAAAACTCGATGGGAGCATTGCGATAGCTGTGGAGCGGTTCGTCGCGGTAGGCCAGGGCGTGAAAGGCGTGGCCGCCTTCGTGCAGAAGGGTGAAAACATCCTGGTTGCGCCCTGTGGCGTTCATAAATATGAAGGGCAGGCGAGCTTCATCGAGGGTGCTCTGGTAACCTCCAGGAGCCTTACCTTTGCGGCTATCGAGATCTAGGAGTTCCTTTGTGCGAAGCACGTTGAAGTCGCTGGAGAAACTGGGATCGACGGCAGCAAAGATTTGGTCAGTTCCCGATACCAGTTCTTCTGACGAGCCGAAGGGGCGCAGGGGCATGCGGCCTTCAGGGTCGACCTGAAGGTCCCACGGGCACAACTTTTCCAGTCCGAGCTTCTCTTTTCGCTTCTCGAGGAGCTTCTTTCGTATCGGGCGGATGACCTTTTCCACGGCGGAGTGAAACATTTCGCAGTCTTCGGGTGTGTAGTCAAACCGGCCAAGCCGGCGAAACTGGTAGTCGATGAAGTTGGAAAAGCCGGCATTGACCGCCATCTGGTGCCGCAGTTCAAGCATGCGGTCGAAGATGTCTTCCATGGCAGCGCGATCCTGCAGCTGGCGACTGGTTGCCGCTTTCCACGCTGCGCGACGCTTCTCGCGGTCGGTTTCCTCCAGGTACTTCACCAGCTGGGGAATGGTATGCTCCCGACCGTCGAACTGGGCGGTCTGCTCGCCGCACATCTTCTGATACTGCTGGCTCAGGGTTTCATCTTCCGTCTGCAGTGCAATGTTTTCCTGACGGAACAGTTCCACGTCGTTCTGGCGGTTTCGCGTATAAACTTCATAGCGTTCCTGTGGCAGGTCGCCTCGCCCGGGCGCAGCCAGGAATTTCTTGCTCAGCTCAAAAAAGAGCGGCTCGCAGTTCGGCAGTACCTCCTGCACGTAGTGCAGATAGGCGGCTTCCAGTTCGGGGTCGTCAGTATTGCAGGTCATGCGGATATAGCGAAGGGAGGCCTCTTCACCAATGGCTGCACTGAGTTCGGACAGCTTCATCATCCAGTCTTCGAGCTGCTGCTGGCTGTCGACGGGACTGTCGACAAGCTGGTTGAAATAGGGTTCGATGGCATCCCAGTTGCCGAGGTCGAGGTCTTGTGACAGGAACTGGCGCGGAAATTCCCGCTGCGCGGGAGAGGTTGATAAGGTCATAGTTAAGCGGTTTCCACTTCTATAGTTTGATAAGTGTGTTGCGGCTAGCGAACGGATACAGCCGCGTTGTTCATGGCAGCCTGGCGCTGACCGGGCTTACCGATCAGGTTGAACCCGAGAAATGAGACGGCCGTATCAGGCTCTGTTGCGCCTTCTTCGCCTGTGCTAAACACAATGGGCGTAGATACAGCCGGAGCGATTGCACGGAACTTTACAGTCGCGATAACACCTTCGGCCGGAACGGGAGTGCGACTGCCAAACCCGTGATCATAAGTGATCAGGCCAAGGTTGTTGAAGGCAGAATTGCGTCGATGATGATCGAAAGGCAGATCCTCGTGATAAGCGCCGTCAAAGATGTTGGTACCCCGGGTGATCCAGTTGCTCTCGTCATAATCTATTACCTGGAGCACTTCCGGGTCGAAACGGAGCTTCAGCTTCACGGTGTCCATATCTGCGCGCTTCGGGTTGCGGTACATGATGTCGACCAGGAACAACTCCCCTACCTGTACCGTTTCTTTCCGGGGCCGCAGGAAGAGCTGAATCCCGCCTTCGGCTGTGCCCGAGTTGATATTCGTGGCGAGAGCGACGGCCGAAAACGGATTTTCCGAAGTTTCTGCCAGTTCGATTGTGCCG
>JAKFFN010000185.1:0-3180 GCA_036675025.1 Candidatus Sumerlaeales bacterium
GGCACGCTGCTATTCACCATGGACCCCACTCCGCAGCGGGAGGCCCGGACAGAAGCGCTGCATAAGCTGGCGCAGGGACGGGAACTGCTGGAAGATGCGCAGGAGGGGATGCGGCCAACGGAGATCGAGGCGCTGGATGCGCAACTGAAACAGGCGGAGGCGGCCCTTACGCTGGCGCTAAAGACTTTCGAGCGGCAGAGGCTTCTCTACCAGGACAAGGTGATTTCAGCAGAAGAACTGGACCGCGCCCGCAGCGATGCCCGGCAGAAGCAGGAAACTGTGCAACAGATGCGAGCCCAGCTTGCCACAGGCCGGCAAGGTGACCGCGAACACCAGATACACTCTGCGCAGGACAATGTCAAAGCACTGGAAGCTGCGCTGGCAAAAAACGAATGGAACCTGCAGCAGACACGCCAGACGGCCCCGCGGAATGCGCTGGTGTTCGACATCTATTTTCGCTCGGGTGAGTTTGTGCCGGCGGGGCGGCCGATAGTCTCCCTGCTGCCGCCGGAAAATGTGCGGGTGCGGGCGTTTGTCCCGCAGGGGCAGGTAGGTTCACTGGCAACGGGCACATCTGCTACCATTTTTATTGATGGCGTATCTGAACCTGCCAAGGGTAGTGTTTCTTTCATTTCGCCAAAGGCGGAGTTTACGCCGCCGGTGATTTACAGCCAGCAGATGCGGGAGAAGCTGTCGTTTATGGTGGAGATCAGTTTTCCGCCCGATGTTGCGAAGAAGCTAAATCCGGGTCAGCCGGTGGATGTGGATTTTGGGGCAACGGGAAAATGAACGGCGAACTCGTCATCGACGTGAAGGGGATGACGAAACGGTTCGGCAACCGCACCGTCGTTAATGATATCTCGCTGCAGGTTCGACGCGGCGAGATCTACGGGTTCCTGGGCCCCAACGGCAGCGGCAAAACTACGTTCATACGTATGCTCTGCGGGCTGCTGAAACCGGACGCCGGCAGCGGCCACGCGCTGGGCTTTGACGTCATCAAACAGAGCGATGAGATCAAAAAGCACGTTGGCTACATGACTCAGCGCTTCAGTTTCTATGAGGACCTTTCCATTGAAGAGAACCTGGATTTCGTGGCGCGGATGTACCGGATACCCAACCGGCGGGAGGCGGTGCGCGAGAGTATTCGCCAGCTGGGGCTTGAAGGGCGGCACAAGCAGCTGGCGGGTCAGCTATCGGGCGGATGGAAACAGCGCCTCGCCCTGGCGGCATGCCTGATCCATAAGCCGCAGCTTCTCCTCCTGGATGAACCTACCGCTGGCGTAGACCCCAAAGCCCGGCGGGATTTCTGGGAGCACATTCACCAGTTGGCGGCGGACGGCCTCACGTTCCTGGTGACCACCCACTACATGGACGAAGCGGAGCGGTGTCACCGACTGGCATATATCGCTTACGGCAACCTGCTGACCCATGGCACGGTTGAAGAGGTGATTGCCCATGCGCGCCTGACAACATGGGAAGTGACCGGTCCCGATATGCTGGCGCTGGCTGATCAGTTGCGTGGCAAGCCCGGCGTGAGACAGGCGGTGGCCTTTGGCAACCTGCTTCACGTGAGCGGCGATGACCCCGCCGCCCTTGAGGCTGCCATCCAGCCGCTGAACAAGCCGCCGTATCAATGGCGTAAGGTGGAGTCGGGCCTGGAGGACGTGTTCATTCACCTGATGGACACGTCAGAGGACAACTTCTGATGGCCTCGATGTTCAAGTTCTCGTTCCGCCGGCTGCTTGGCATTATTATCAAGGAGCTGATCCAGCTGCGGCGCGACCGGCTGACTGCTGCGATGATCTTTGCCATCCCGCTGGCGCAGCTGCTCCTGTTTGGCTATGCCATAAATTCTGATCCGCGCCACATGCCAACGGCGGTGGTAATGGGCGATTCCGGTCCCCACGCCCGCGCGCTTTACCAGGTGATGAAGAACAGCACATTCTTCGACTTCGTGAGCGTGTCGCCCTCGGAGGCGGCCGCGCGCGAAATGCTCGACCAGGGCGAGGTGCAGTTTGTGATTACCGTGCCGCCGGGGTTCAGCCGTGATTTGGTCCGCGGAGACCGGCCGGCCGTTTTGCTGGAAGCAGATGCTACAGACCCCGTTGCTACCCAGGGAGCACTGGGCCAATTGCAGGCGATGGTGCAGGAGGGCATGGCCCGCGAGTTCACGGGGCCGTTGCAGTACCTGGCCACGGAACCGCCGGCCATTGATGTGCGCCGGCATTCGAAATATAATCCCGAGGCACTCCAGAGTTATAACATCGTGCCGGGCCTGATCGGCGTGATCCTGACTCTTACCATGGTGATGATAACGGCGCTGGCGATAACGCGTGAACGCGAGCGCGGGACGATGGAAAACCTGCTCTCGATGCCCACACGCCCGGGCGAAGTGCTGATCGGCAAGATCGCGCCTTACATCATCATTGGCTATATCCAGGTGGGTCTAATCCTGCTGGCGTCGAGATTTTTGTTTCATGTTCCCATCCACGGCAGCGTACCGCTGCTGCTGCTGGCGTCGCTGTTGTTCATCGCAGGCAACCTGGCCCTGGGCATCACCTTTTCCACCATCGCAAAGAACCAACTCCAGGCCATGCAGATGACGATGTTTATCTTTCTGCCGAGCATGTTACTTTCGGGGTTTATGTTTCCGTTCCGGGGCATGCCGCGCTGGGCGCAAATTGCGGGCGAAGTGCTGCCGATTACTCACTTTCTGCGCATAGCGCGTGGGATCATGTTGAAAGGGAACACGTTTACCGACATGGTAGATGAAGTGTGGCCGATCGCGCTGTTCACGGTGGTAATGCTGTTCATCGGGATCAAGCGCTACCGGCAGACGCTGGACTGAATGGATAAATTATGAATTATGAGATATGAATTATGAATTGTGGGGCGGCTGCGCCGCGGAAGATTTGATAGAAGCAAATGCACAACGCAAAGGCGCTTAGGACGCAAAGAATAAGGAGAGAGGGTTAATAGGGAAAAATTGGGTTGCGGTGAGGGAATGCAAGTGGGGAAGGGGGTAAATCGCGGGCCCGAATTTGGTTTGGAATTCGGGCGGGGAAAGGGAAAAAGTGGCGGGGCCGACGAGGCTCGAACTCGCGACCTCCGGCGTGACAGGCCGGCGTTCTAACCAACTGAACTACGACCCCGCTCGGGTCTGGTGCATATACGATTCGG
>JAKFFN010000082.1:0-18286 GCA_036675025.1 Candidatus Sumerlaeales bacterium
TTCCAGCCAAAAGATGGCGACCCGAAGGATTACGTGCGAATGGCAGCGCCGGGGCGGGAAGCATTTTCGGTTACGCCATCGTGTGCCAGCAACGTGCTGAACCTGGTACCGAAGGGTGAAGCTTCTGAGGGTAACCGTGATTCGGCGTTGGCAGCATTTACAGCCCTGGCGAAATTTATGGGCCGCGATGATGCGGAAAAGGTTGCTGACGAGATGCTGCACCGGGGAACGCACCAGGTGGAGCAGACGGTGAAGGACATGATCGAGGATTATGAGCTCGATCCGCAGTTGATCACGCTGAGCGGCGGCGGCGGTGGCGCAGCGGCTATTGTCCCTTACACCGCAAAGCGAATGGGGCTGCCTTTCGAGATTGCAAAGAATGCCGCGGTGATTTCGGCAATCGGCGCGGCCCTGGCGCTGGTGCGCGATTCTATCGAGAAGACGATCATTAACCCGACGGAAGCGGATGTCTTGAAGATCCGGAAGGAAGCCGAGGAGTCAGTGGTGCGCATGGGCGCGACCCCGGAGTCGGTGGAGATCCAGATCGAGATCGACGCGCAGAAGAACATCGTGCGAGCGACAGCGACGGGTACGACGGAGCTGCGGACGCGGGAGCTGGGCACGGCGCACCTGGACAGCACGGCGCTGGAAGAGAAGGTGCGCCAGAGCATCCGTGGTACGGTGGATGCGCTGGAGCTGATTACGGAGGTTGGCCCGCTTGCGATTTACCAGGCACGCACGAGCAGCCGCATGCTGGGCGGACTATGGACCCGGCGTATGGATCAATACCGTGTAATTGATAAGGAGGGCGTAATCCGCCTGCAGCTTCGCAACGGCGACTGCATATCGGCGACGAAGCGGGCGATTCTTTCGGGGCTGAAGGATTTTTTTGAGAAGCACACGCTGTATGGCGATGCGGGCAAAGAGCATCCGGATTTGTTTGTGATTTTCCGGGGAAGGATCCTGGATATGTCTGGGCTGATCAACATGGACCAGATTCTGTCGTTGCTGCAGGTGGAACTGGGTACGGCGCCGGATGATGAACCAGTGGCGGTGCTTCTGCGGAAGGTTTGATGCGGAAGCTGTGACGCGGAAGCTGTGAAGCGGAAGGTGTAACGGGGCGATTTTTTTACTAGCCGCAAAAAGGCGCAAGAGGCGCAAAAAATAAAAAGCCAGAACACAAAATGGCACAAAGCGCTTCGCGCGGCACAAAAGGCACAAAAAAAAATTACTCGGGTTATTGATACTGGGATGTGGGCTGGTCCGCCGGCGCCGTTCTCCTAAGTCCCTTATAACTCTCTGCGCCTCCGTGCCTCCGAGTCCAAAAATATATATGCCGTCCGGCGTTGTAGCCAGTAGTGTAATGAGCAACGCGACTTCACATACTCCCGCTAACCACTCCCCTGTTTCCGCCCTTGATTTTGGCCGGGACATGGCCCCGGATGCTCGTATTCTTGTGGCGATGAGCGGCGGGGTGGATAGTGCTCTTACCGCTGTTCTTTTGCGCCGCGAGGGGTTTGAGTGCGTGGGGATTAACATGCGCACTTATCACCCGAATGAGGATGATATTAAGTCGGGACGGAAGTTCCAGACTTGTTGCTCACCGGAGGATGCGGGGGATGCGCGGGCGGTGGCGTTGGATGAGAACTTCCCGTTCTACGTGCTGGACCTGGAGAAGCAGTTTCATGCGGCGGTGGTTGAGCCGTTTATTAATGACTACCTGCACGGCCGCACGCCGAGCCCTTGCGTGCTATGTAACAATCACCTGAAGCTGGGGGTGCTGCTGGAGAAGGCGAAGCTCTACGGCTGCCACTATGTGGCGACGGGGCATTACGCTCGTATCCGGGAGAACAAGACCACGGGCCGCATGGAGATGTGGCGGGCGGCGGATCGCGGTAAGGATCAGACCTATTACCTGTTTGGTCTGCGGCAGGATCAGCTCCGGCGGTTTTTGTGTCCGCTGGGCAACATGACGAAGCCGCAGGTGCGGGAGCTTTCGCGGGAGTATGACATCACGGTGGCGGATAAACCGGACAGTATGGAGATCTGTTTTGTGCCGGGGAATGATTACCGGAAGTTTCTGCGTCAGCGGGTGGACGAGGGTGCGATTGCGCCGGGGAATATTGTGACGACGGATGGCCGCGTTCTGGGAACGCACCAGGGTACGGCAGATTTCACTATCGGCCAGCGGAAGGGCCTGAACATCAGCCATCCCGTGCCGCTTTACGTGCTGGATATTCTGCCGGAGCAGAACCTGGTGGTTGTGGGTACGGCGGAGCAGACGACGAGTCCGGGCCTGGTGTGTGGCCGGACCAACTGGATTGCGATTGAAAAGCCGACCGCTCCCCTGCGGACGACGGCGCAGATCCGTTACCGGCATACGCCAGCAACCTGCGAGATCGTGCCGGTGGGTAAGGACCGGTTTGAGGTGAAGTTCGATGAACCTCAGCGAAGCGTAACGCCGGGCCAGGCCGTGGTGTTTTATGAGGGCGACAGCGTGCTTGGCGGTGGGTGGATTGAGCAGCGCGCCTGAGAGCGCGCGGTAGAACGTAGAAAGTAAAAGGTAGAAGGTAAGAATGTAAGTAGGTTAAACTTACACGCCACAGGATCAGTTTTGGGTTACAAACGCGGCTGCCATAGTCACTTATCTTGACAGAAGTGCTTTCCTGCTTAACGTGCTGTTATAATTTTCCAACGTAAGGTACCATGGCCAAAATCAAAGTCTTGTCAACGGATGTTACGGTCAAACTTCAGAACGAGCAGGATTACATTTCTCTCACTGATATTGCGCGGTACAAAGATGCTGACCGTACAGACTATATAATTTTTAATTGGCTGCGCAACCGCAATACTATAGAGTTTTTGGGTCTTTGGGAGACGTTAAATAATCCCCAGTTTAATCCCATCGAATTCGATGGGATTAAACTGCAGGCTGGGCTAAACAGTTTTGTTCTAACGGCGAAGCAATGGATCGCGAAGACAAATGCTGTTGGACTGATCTCCAAGCCCGGTCGTTACGGTGGCACCTATGCACATAAGGATATTGCGTTCGAATTTGCCTCCTGGATTTCCGTCGAATTTAAGCTTTACCTGATCAAGGAATTTCAGCGACTTAAGGAGCAGGAACAGGAGCAACTGGGGTGGGATATTAGGCGCAATCTCACAAAGCTCAATTATCGGATTCATACGGATGCCATTAAGCAGAACCTCATTCCTCCCACACTTACGAACGCCCAGATAGCCCTTGTTTACGCGTCTGAAGCCGACGTTCTTAACATGGCGCTTTTCGGTCAGACGGCGCGGCAGTGGAGGGATGAGAATCCGGACCTGAAAGGTAACATTCGAGACCAGGCTACGGCTGCGCAACTGGTATGCCTTGCGAACCTGGAAACATTGAACGCGCATTTTATAAAAGAAGGGCAATCGCAGCAGGAACGTCTGTCGAGGCTTAACGTTATCGCAATTGAACAGATGGAACTCTTAACTTCCGAGACCACAACCTCATCGCTTTTGCCAAAAAGGTCGAACAATTAGCCACGTTTTCTATTAGTTCTCATTACCATGCTTAAATGCCAATGCGAAAACAAGGAACAGTGCACCTGCACTCAAGGGGTGGTCTGCCTTAAGCACGTCACGTTCAATCGCGGTTCAAAGCTGATCCTCGATGACATTACCTTTTGCATAGACCAAGGCATTTTCCTCGGCGTCATCGGCCCCAATGGTGGTGGTAAAACGACGCTATTGAAGCTCATCCTGGGTGTGCTGCCAATTCAGAAGGGTACAATCCAGATATTCGGGCATGAACTTAACGCCAGCCGCGCTGATCGTGCGCTGATTGGATATGTGCCGCAGCGTACGGATATCGACCAGAATTTCCCGGCCTCGGCGCTGGATGTGGTGCTGATGGGCGCGGTGACAAAGGCGGGGCTATTCCGGCGGATCCCGCAGGAAACCCGCGAGCGGGCCATGCATCTTCTCAGCATAACCGGTATAGCTGACCTGGCCGATAGACCCATCGGACGAATGTCGGGCGGGCAGCAGCAGCGGGTTTACATTGCGCGGGCGCTGATCAATGACCCGCGACTGCTGATTCTTGACGAACCCACGGTAGGGCTCGATAGCGCGAGCCAGAAGAATTTTCTCCACCTTGTGCAGGACCTGAAGAACGAACTCGGACTAACCGTGATCATGGTGAGCCATGACGTCGGTCAGCTGGCGCATTATGCGGATCAGATGGCGTGCCTGAACAAGCGCCTGCACTTCCATGATCGCAGTGCGCTGCTTACTGACCAGATCCTCAGCAGCGTTTACTCTTGCGAGATGAACGCTTACAAGGACCGGGTGAAGGAAATAGCAGTCGCGCCTTAGCCTCTCCCGTCGTTCACAATTAAACTAACAACCAGCTACAAAAAGAAAAAGCCCGGCCGGAGCCGGGCTTTGTTTTTTGATTGAGAACGAAGCTGTGCCGTATTAATATACGGACCAGTCGTTGACGCTGGAACCGCCTACAAAATCAGCGCCGCCGCCCAATGGGCCACCAGTGCTGCTGGCTGTCGCGTAGGCAGGGTTTGCAACGTCGTAGAAACTTGCCGACGCCACGTTCACAGTTTCCACAAACTGGGGATTTGCGGTAGTAGTGGGCGTTCCACTTACCGGACCAGTTCCGCCGGTTGGAGTTGTCAGAGCAAACGGCCCTGCAGTTACCAGAGCAGTGCCGCTCAGGGTCAAGGTGCCAGTCCCATTATGAAGCAAGGTGTTAGGAACTTCTCCGGAGCCGTTGCCAGCAACTATGCAATCTGTCAGAAAAATGTTAGCCGTTGCGCCGGCGTCAATTTCGAGAGCCGATTGGGTAGCCGTGGTCTGATTAGCGAGTGTCACGCGAGTCAGTCGAACATCTGCAGTTGTTCCCACATTTGAGACACGAATATTGTCACTGGTATTATTGACAATGATTGAATCGGTAACGGTCATGCCAGCGGCCCCGGCATTCTGATGCTCAATTCCGAAACCTTCAGTGGTTCCATTGCCGCTGTTTGCGATAACAGCGCCACTGATGCTCCGCTTGTTAATGCCGCCACCTGCAAACCAGAGCCCTGCAAAGCCGCGGTTACTTAAGATATAGGCCTTGTCCGTCTTGCTGGCTGCAATTTCAAAGTCGCCGTGAGCCTGTATTCCAAGCCGACTGCAGAATGAAATGACGCAGCCATCAAGGATTGTATATGATTTCCCGGTACCGCTGCAGACCAAGCCGTCATGGCCGGCTCCTGCTGCCTGCAGATGGGTTATCACGGTATCCTTAAGTACACCTTCAAAGCCTGTGCCGGCAACTGTTCCACTGCCCAGGAAGACACCGTCATCGCCAAAGAAGATGGCGCCAGTTGTATCGGCCTGCGACATACCGTCAACCGCAAGGGGAACGTTGGATCCGTTGTTTGCTGTAACCACGACGTTATTTAACTCAAGGTAAAGGTTTTGCCCCAGGGAAATAATGCCATCATCAGCAGGCGGAGTTGTGGTCGAGGGAATCACGATAAGATTTTTCAAAAAGACGGAGTTACTGGTGCTGGCGGCGGCAATAGACACTGTGAGACCGTCATTTGCACCGGCGCTGGCAGGGTTTGTCTGCACAGCCAGTACGGGACGGGTGGCGGCTGTTCCATCGATAGTCACAGGAACATCGACGGTAATGATTTCATCGTATAGTGCTGAATCCGTAATCTGGATGATGTTTGGCTGTCCGGCATTGGGATCCGGATCGAAAGAATCAATCGCGGCCTGTACGGTGGCGAAGTTTGGAGACCCTGATTTTGCTACTGTTACGGTTTGCGCAGATGCTACAGATGTGATGCCGCTCAGAACGGCAAGGGTGGCAAAAATGTGTGTGTACTGCATAACGACCTCTTTATAATAAAATGCGGAGTGTGGCTTAGTATCCAACTGTTAGCCTGCTTCCCTGCCATGTCAAATTTTTAGTTAATTCCCTGTCCGGTTTTTTGGCGTGTCGAAACGCAATCCGGGGGGCTTGCAGCATCGGCTGCAGACGAAAAGACTTGTAAGATTCTCACCCTGGCGAAACTTGAATTAGCTCAACTACAGGATGCCTGATGCAGAAGCCGCTGGAAACTTACACGCTCAGCCGGAACGCCAATTTGTTATCACATTGCGTTACGGGATTTTCTATTATGGCACTAATGGTAGGATTGCTCTCTACCTGTTACGCCGGACCTGAAATCAGGGAGGCGACCAATCTGGAAAGCGAGTTTCAGAATCCTCCGCGTTCGGCGCGGGTGGGGGCATTCTGGCCATGGCTGAACGGGCAGACGGATAAAGACCGACTGGTTTACGATCTGCAGCAGATGAAGGAAAAGGGCATGAGCGGCGCGGAGATCTGGGACGTGCAGGCCATGCGAAACGGCGACATGATTCCTGCCGGCCCGGAATTTTTAAGTCCGGAATCTGCTGAACGCATTCGCTTCGCGCTGGGCGAAGCCAGGAAACTGGACCTGCGCATGGGTATGATAACGAGCAGCGGCTGGAATGCCGGTGGGACGTGGGTTTCGCCGGACTGGGCAAGCAAGCTGCTGGTTTCCTCTTCGTTCGACACAACGGGGCCGCTGCGGCTTTCTGAGAAGCTGCCGTTTCCCGACGTGCCGGAGCATTGCCCGAAGGGTGCTGACGGGTTGCCGGTCTGGTACAAAGATGTGGCAGTGTTGGCGGTGCCATTTACTACAGATAGGACTATCCTCGGACCGGAGCAGATCATTGATCTGACTAGCCAGGTAAAAGCTGATGGCACTCTTGACTGGGAAGTGCCGGAAGGACCGTGGCAGATCTTGCGGTTTGTATGCACAAACACCGGCCAGGAACTGATTGTGCCGAGCCCAAAATCCAAGGGCCTGTTCATCGACTTTCTTGATCCCGACGCGACGCGGCGGCATCTGCAGACTATCATGGATAAGCTGGGCATCACACCGAAAAACGCAGCGGAAAGCGGCCTTCATTACCTGGAAGTGGACAGCATGGAGCTGCACCCGGGGAATCCGTGGACGGATAAGTTTGGCGATTGGTTTGCCCGGCACCACGGATATGATCTGCTGAAGTGGATGCCTGTGCTTGCTGGATGGACTATAAAAGACGAGGCTTCGTCGGAGGCTTTCTCCTATGATTACCGCAAAACCGTAAGCGACCTGCTGATCCATAGCCACTATGAGACTGGTAGTGAGTTCCTGGGCAAGTATGGGATCGAGTTTGTGGGGGAAGCGGGCGGGCCTGGGCCGCCGATCTGGGATACGTGCCCGGTGGATGCGCTGAAGGCCCTGGGGAATGTGACGGTGCCGCGGGGTGAGTTCTGGATTCAGCACCGCAATATGTTTCTCATAAAGGAAGTGGCGAGCGCGGCGCACATCTATGGCAAGCCAGTGGTGGATGCGGAGTCGTTCACCACCTGGCGGCGTTGGGAAGATTCGCCGTTTGTATTGAAGATGGCGGCGGATCGGGCTTTTGCAGAGGGATTGAACCATCTGACGATCCACACGTTTGCGCATTCGCCTGATGCGGCCGGACTGCCGGGCTGGACGTATCACGCGGGAATCGATATCAACCCGAACACGACTTGGTGGCCTTACGCGCGGCACTTTATGGATTACCTTGCGCGGTGCTCGCACATGCTGCAGCAGGGGCTGCCAGTAGCAGATGTGCTCTGGTACTATGGCGACCAGGCGCCAAACTTTTTTCCGAAGTTTCACAATGTGCCTGAGAAACCACGCCTGCCGGTGCTGGGGCGCGGGTATGACTATGATGTCGTGAATTCTGATGTGATTCTGAACCGGCTGAAAGTGGAAAATGGACGGTTTGTGCTGCCCGAGGGCACGAGCTATAAAGTGTTGGCCTTCCCCGATGACGCATCGATGACGCTGGAGGTGCTGCAGAAGCTGGAGGAGTTCGTAAAACAGGGCGGAATAGTTGTGGGGAATCCGCCGAAGCAAGAGCCTGGGCTGCATGAGCGGGAGCAGCGGACGCAGCGATTGAAGGAACTGACCTCGGAACTTTGGGGAGACGCCGCGACATCAGAGCCACTGGCACACGGCGCGGGCAAGACATACTGGCTGCAACCATTGGATGTGATTTTAGCCGCGGAAGGCGTTGAGGAAGATTTTGCGCCGGAAGATGCGCCTGCGAAGACGCCGAACCTGGATTATATCCATCGGCGCACCACTGACCGCGACATATACTTTGTGAGAAATGACCAGAACGAGCCGCGAGACGCGCAGGTGCGGTTCCGTACGAGCTACAAGAATGCGGAACTTTGGGATGCGGCTACGGGGCATCAGTATAAGGGCGAAACCGTTGCAGTGAAGGACGGATCGCACACGTTGAACCTGAACCTGGCTCAAGGTGGATCTGTATTTGTGGTGATTAGTGATAAGCCCAGCACCGCACCTGCACCGCTGGTTGATACGCAATCAGTACCGGTAACTCCCAACGAGTGGACGTTGCAGTTTACCGAAGGGCGGGGCGCGCCAACATCAGTGACTTTGGAAAAGCTGAAATCGTGGACGGACTTTGACGACGACGGCATCAAATACTTCTCTGGCACCGCGGAGTATCACACAACGTTCCAGCAGGATACGCTTTCCACTGCCGGCACGGAGCGCCTGCTGCTTGACGTCGGCCGTGTTAAAGATGTGGCCGAGGTTCTAATTAACGGAAAGCCGGTAGGGTTTGCCTGGAAGCCGCCTTACCGCTTTGATGTGACCGACCATCTTAAGCCCGGTAAGAATACCCTGACGGTGCGGGTGACGAACCAGTGGCACAACCGGCGGGTTGGCGATGCCAAAGTGCCGCCGGAGCAGCGTATCACGAAGAGTAATCAGCCTTTGCCGGGTAAAGATGCGCAGCTGATGGAATCCGGGTTGATGGGTCCGCTTACGCTGATAACAGCGAAACCCGGGAGCGGCGAAGACTAAAGAACAGTCTGGAGCCAAACAGTACTAAAAAGCGGCGACGGACCGGTGGGAGTGGTCCATCGCCGACATGGAAATTGTTGAGACTTAGATGGCGGCGCCGCCGGCTTTGTTTGTCCAGGCTTCGTGATTGTTGCGGGCGGCAATGTCGGCAGCAGTGGTGTCAACTTCGACGCCGCGTTCGGCAAGTTCGCGCACGACCACATGAGGAATGAGTTGACCGATACGGGAGACGTAAGGGGTCAGGTTCTGCAGGTGGCGAAGGGCGAGTTCGGCGGTGTTGGCGTGCTTACAGGCTAAGCCGGTTGAGTGGAGCATCTCGTACGCAACGCAGCAAAGGGTGAGCGCTACGTAATCATCGCGCAGATCTTTGCTGATGGGGTGGCTGCGCATGTGATCGTACAGTCCTGTGAGGAACCCGGTGGCGGCGGTAACTGCCTCTTTGGCGGTGCTGAAATGAGCGGCTTCGATCTCTTTGGCGAGGCCATCCAAGTGGTTACGCTGGGTGTTGAGTTCTGTAGAAATCTGGTTAAGAAGTTCGCGGGCTTCCGGGAATTTGTTGCTGTCGTTGTCGGCCATCTGCCGGTCGATGGCTTCGTGTACATGGCGAACAACGCCTACCATATCACTCACGTATTTTCTGAGTACATCGCGCGCTGAATCCAGCATGACCGGCCTCCAGAAGTTTCAAATTAATGTGGTTTGAGAGCAGGTAGTGCAAAGGCTATGCCACCGACGAGCAGCAATTAGCAGTTCAAAGAGCAGTTAACGGGCGTAACCCTCGAGAAATATCCAGCAGCATAAGAACTCAGCGATGTTCAATAAAACTAGTAATTTAGAAGCTGCCTAGTTCATCATTAACTGAACGTCATAAGCTGAAAGCTTTGAATCTTGCGTAACCAATACCAGCGCTTCGCAAATTGCCTGTGCTACTAAAACACGATCAAATGGATCAGCGTGATGAGTGGGGAGATCCCCTGCCAGTGTGACATGCGAGAAGGTAATGTTCAGCTTTGTGAAACGATTTCGTTTAATTTGGGCCTGAAGGTCATATTGCGGGTGCAATTTTCCACTTTTGGTTTTTATAGCAATTTCCCAAGCTGAAGCAGCACTTACAAGAATTTCGTTTTCAGGCGTAGCGATGGTCTTGTAAACTTCGCGGCTTAACTTTTCGGGTGAACTGAGCCACCAAAGCAGGACATGGGTATCAAGGAGTAACCTCAATCCTGGTTGTCCGAAATGTACTTCAGGAATTCGTCGGGAGTTTCATCAAAATCATCAGCAATCCAAAGCCCTTCCCAGCCACCGGCTGTGCGAGGTTGTATAGGAACTGCCAATTCCGAGTCAGTTTGCTCTCTCAAGTCTGAAGGCTCGGAAGGTGCATTCTTATCTCTCTGCTCCGGTGCAGTCTCGATCAGAGCGCGCAGGCCCATGTTTACCAGCGCACTCTTTTCAGTTTGCCCGGTGCGGTCGCTGGCTAGTTTCAGCAAGCTCTCGTCTATTTCTACGAGTTCTTTCATTTGATACTATCTACCCAAATGATAAAGCTGTAGTCAAGAGCGCCGACGTAAACCAGTCCGATATAGAAAAAGCGGCCGGAGATTGATCCGGCCGCTTAATAGTATCATGGGTTAAATTTGTTTACGCTGGCACGCCTTCGAGGTCGCGTTCGGCTTTCTGGCGCTCCTCTTCTAGGAGGCGCAGAGCAGCTTTGTAATCGCTTGGCATAACCTTTACGAAGCGCCGGACGTTGCTTTCCCATTCAGCCAGGATGGACTGACCCTTGGTGCTGCCGGTGTACCGTACGTGGCGCTCGATGAAGCCGCGGAGATCTTCGATGTCGCGCTCTTCAACAACGTCCTCCAGGTCAACCATGGCCTTGTTGCACCGGGCAGCGAAGCCACCATCTTCATCAAAGACGAACGCGATACCGCCGCTCATGCCAGCCGCGAAGTTGCGTCCCGTCGACCCAAGCACCACAGCGTAGCCGCCGGTCATGTATTCGCAACCGTGATCGCCTACGCCTTCCACAACAGTCGAGCAGCCGCTGTTACGGACGCCGAATCGCTCGCCGGCGAGGCCGCGCACGTACACCTCACCACCGGTGGCACCGTAGAGGCACGTGTTGCCGATAATGATGTTCTCTTCAGCCTTAAAAGTGGAACCCTCGGGCGGATAAATAACGATGCGGCCACCGGTCATGCCTTTGGCCACGTAGTCGTTGGCGTCGCCTTCAAGGGTCATGCTGATGCCCTTGTGAAGGAATGCGCCAAAGCTCTGGCCGGCGGAACCCTGGAACTTGATGTTGATGGTGTCGGGTGGGAGACCATCGGCTTCATACTTCTGCGCTACGGCGCTGGAAAGCATGGTGCCCACGGTGCGGTTAATGTTGATGACCTGGGTATCGATATCAACGCGCTCACCGCGTTCCAGGGCGGGTTTGGCCAGTTCGATAAGTTTATTATCGAGGGCCTTATCAAGACCGTGGTCCTGCTCGCCGGTGCGGTAGCGTGAGCTGTTGTGCCCGAGTTCAGGATAGGTAAAGATGGCCGAGAAATCAAGGCCCTTGGCCTTCCAGTGTTCGATGGCTTCCTGCATCTCGAGCATGTCGCTGCGGCCGACCATTTCGGTAACCGTGCGGAAGCCGAGCTCAGCCATGACCTCGCGCATTTCCTGGGCGAGGAAGTAGAAGAAGTTGACCACGTATTCCGGCTTGCCGTTGAACTTCGCACGCAGAACGGGGTCTTGCGTGGCGATGCCGACGGGGCAGGTGTTGAGGTGGCACTTGCGCATCATGATGCAGCCGCTGGCAACCAGCGGGGCCGTTGCGCAGCCCCACTCTTCGGCGCCGAGCAGGGTGGCAATGGCGACGTCGCGGCCTGTTTTCAGCTGGCCGTCGCACTGGACAACGATGCGGTCGCGCAGGCCGTTGAGCATGAGCACCTGCTGGGTTTCAGCCAGGCCGAGTTCCCACGGAACACCGGCGTGCTTGATGGACGTCAGCGGGCTTGCACCCGTGCCGCCATCGTGACCGGAGATGAGGACCACATCGCTGTGGGCCTTGGATACGCCGGCAGCAACGGTGCCTACACCTACCTCGGACACAAGCTTTACGCTGATGCGCGCCTTGGGGTTGGCGTTTTTCAGGTCGTGGATGAGCTGGGCGAGATCTTCAATGGAGTAGATGTCGTGGTGGGGCGGCGGCGAGATGAGTCCTACTCCGGGAGTCGCATGGCGCAACCATCCGATGTATTTGTCTACCTTGTGGCCGGGCAGCTGACCACCCTCGCCGGGCTTGGCGCCCTGGGCCATCTTGATCTGGATCTCGTCGGCATTGTTCAGGTAATGAATCGTAACGCCGAAACGGCCGCTGGCCACCTGCTTAATTGCCGACCGGCGCCAGTCGCCGTTTTCGTCCTTCTTGAAGCGCCGGGGATCTTCGCCGCCCTCGCCGGTGTTGCTCTTGGCGCCGATGCGGTTCATGGCGATGGCCAGGTTTTCGTGGGCCTCAGTGCTGATGGAACCAAGGCTCATGGCACCCGTGGCGAACCGCTTGATTATGGCATCAATCGGCTCGACTTCGTCAATGGGGATCGGGTTAGCCTTCTTAAACTTGAACAGTCCGCGCAGCGTGCACAGGTGACGCGTCTGGTCGTTGATGGACTTGGCGTAATCTTTATAAACGTTGTAGTCGCCAGTGCGAGTGCTGTGCTGCAGCTTGAAAACCGTATCGGGGTTGAACAGGTGGTACTCACCGTTGCGGCGCCAATGGTACTGGCCGCCAAAATCGAGAAGGTCCACCTTGGCGGTGCGGTCTTCAGGATACGCAAACTTGTGGCGCAGCAGCACTTCTTTTGCGATGGTCTCAAGGCCAACGCCCTGGATGCGGGATGCGGTCCAGGTAAAGTAGCGGTCGATAACGTCACGGTTGAGGCCGATGGCTTCAAATATCTGCGCAGCCTGGTAACTCTGTACCGTGCTGATGCCCATCTTCGCGATGATCTTGAGAATGGCTTTATCTACAGCCTTGATATAGTTGTAGACGGCTTTCTCGGGGCTCAGATCCGGCACATTGAACTCTTCCGGAATCTGGTTGTTGTCGATCATATCGGCCAGGGTTTCGAAAGCCAGGTAGGGGTTGATGGCACCGGCGCCATATCCTATCAGCAGCGCGAAATGCATGACTTCGCGAGCTTCGCCTGTTTCCACAACGATACCCGCATCGCCACGTAGGCCGACGCGGATCAGGTGGTGGTGAAGGCCGGCCGTGGCCAGCAAAGCCGGAATTGGGGCATACTCTCCGTCAACGTCGCGGTCAGACAGGATAAGGATATTAGCGCCCTTGCGACAGGCTTCCTCCGCCTTGGCAAAAAGATCATCAAGGGCCTTTACTATGCCCGCTTCGCCTTCGGAGGCTTTGAAGACCATGGGTAGGGTTACGGAGTCAAAGTCGCCCACGTCAACGGAGCGGATCTTCTCGAGCTGTTCGTTCGTAAGCACAACGTGCTTTACGCGAACGAGGTGGCAGTGCTTGGGGGTTTCGTCCAGGATGTTGTGCATGCGGCCGAGGTAGTTCCACGTGCTCATCACCATCTCTTCGCGGATGGAATCGATGGGCGGATTGGTTACCTGGGCGAAGAGCTGCTTGAAATAATTATAGAGAAGCTGCGGGCGCTCCGAAAGAACCGCCAGCGGCGTATCTGTACCCATGGAACCGAGGGCTTCCTGGCCGGTGGCGCCCATCGGGGCCATGAGGATACGCAGATCTTCCATGGTGTAGCCGAAAGCCTGCTGCAGGTGGAGAAGCTTCTCCCCCTTGGGGTGAGGAATCTTCTCTGGCGCCGGATCGGGAATATCGTCCAGCTCGATGACGTTGTCGCGAATCCAGGATGAGTAGTCCTGGCGACCGGCCAGGGCAGCCTTCAGTTCTTCGTCTCCGATCAGGCGGCCTTCAGCTGTGTTAACCAGCAGCATCTTGCCGGGCTGCATCTTACCTTTATAAACAACGTCTTCTACAGGTTCCTGCAGTACGCCGGTTTCGCTGGCGAAGATCAGGCGGTCATCTTTCATCACCCAGTAACGGCCGGGACGCAAGCCATTGCGGTCAAGTGTGGCACCGATCTGGATACCATCGGTAAAGCAGATGGCGGCTGGCCCGTCCCATGGTTCCATCAGGCAGGCGTGATACTCGTAGTAGGCGCGCTTTACAGGATCCATGGTAGAATCACCATTCCAGGCTTCAGGCACCATCATGGTAACGGCGTGAGGCAGATCGCGGCCGCCCATTACGAAAAACTCGAGGGCATTATCCAGCGCAGCGGAGTCCGAACCGGTTTCGGTTACGATGGGCCGCAGTTCTTCGATGTTGTCAAACTTTTCGCTTTTCAGCGAAGCAAAGCGCGAGGTCATCCAGTTGCGGTTGCCGCGTACTGTGTTGATCTCGCCGTTGTGGGCAACCATGCGATAAGGGTGGGCCAATTCCCAGCTGGGGAATGTGTTGGTGGAGAACCGGCTGTGCACCAGGCCCAGGGCGCTCTTAAGCTGCGGATCCTTCAGGTCGGGGAAAAACTGATCCATCTGGTGGCTGATCAGCATTCCCTTGTAGATGATCGTCTGGCAGGAGAAGCTGCAGGCGTAATACAGTTCCGTTTCTTCCGGCTTGCCAGTGCGAATCTTGTAATTGGCGCGCTTACGGATGGTGTAAAGCTGGCGCTCGAAATCCCAGTCGCTGGCAAAGTCGCCCTTGCGACCGACGAAAACCTGGCGGATTACCGGCATGGCCTCACGCGCGACAGGGCCTATGCTCATGGGATTCACCGGAACATCGCGCCACCCGAGAAGTTCCTGGCCTTCTTCGGCAATGATCTCCTCTAGAATCTGCTCGCACTCTTTGCGGATGTCTTCTTCGAGCGGAAGAAACATCATGCCCACGCCATACTGGCAGGGCTCTGGCAAAGTGATGCCCAGCTTTGCGGCTTCAACCTGGAAAAACTCGTGAGGGAGCTGAAAAAGGATACCTGCGCCGTCGCCCGTGTCGGGGTCGCACCCGCAGGCGCCGCGGTGGGTCAGGTTATCAAGGACTGTAAGAGCCTGGCGGACAATGTCATGTGATTTTCGGCCTTTAATATCTACAACAAATCCAACGCCACACGCGTCATGTTCATTGTTTGGATCATAAAGCCCCTGGGCTTTGGGCAGGCCGTACTTTCTTTCCATGACTTACATATTTCCTTCCAGACAAATAGCGCCGCCCGGGTGCCAACTCCACATCAACTCTGGCATTTGCACCCGGCGAAGGGTACGCCTATCCAGACCCGCGATATAAGGCCGACATTTTCGGGCGGAAACTGTCACACATCTAAATTCCTCATTTAATCATTTCTGAGCAGTCTGACCCGTTATTATAGGTGTATCGCAAAACCCGCCAATATCCTTTAATATAGTCGCGTTTTACTGGGCAAAAAGAACCATGCGTTTACCCGCGTCTGCATACGGAAGATTAGACAGCGATCACTCGGTTAGTGATTCTGTTTCTTGTAAGAATAATCCGGATATTACTTTGGACTGAAATGAGCTAAACTTGGCGGTCCAAGCCGCCGTTTTGCTACTTTTCAATCGGCACACCCACCAGGTTGCCCCACTCGGTCCAGCTGCCATCGTAGTTGCGAACTCTGGGGTAGCCTAACAGGTACTTCAGTACAAACCAGGTGTGGCTGCTGCGCTCGCCGATGCGGCAGTAGGCCACAATTTCATCTTCCTGCGACAGGCCCGCCTGGATACCATAGACTTCCTTCAGATCGCGGGCGGTCTTGAAAGTACCGTTTTCCGGGTCTACCGCGCGGCTCCAGGGGATGCTTTGGGCGCCCGGTATGTGTCCGCCCCGCAGGGCTCCCTCATTCGGATAGCCTTCCATGTGCAGCTTTTCGCCAGTATACTCTTCCGGGCTGCGCACGTCGACAAGGGGTTTGCTTTCTTCCACGTGCGCCAGCACACCATCGCGAAAAATGCGATCGACGGCGTCATTACGATCAATGGCCACGTAGTCGGTTAGCGGGTAGTGAGGCACTTCGCGGGTCAGCGGCCGCTGTTCCTTTTCCCATTTCAGCCGGCCGCCGTCCATGATCTTCGCTTTATGATGGCCAAACAGCTGAAACACCCAGAAGGCATACGCTGCCCACCAGTTGCTCTTGTCTCCATAGAGCACCAGCGTGGTGTTTTTCGTGGCGCCAATGCGAGACATAAGAGCTTCAAACTGCGCCTTTCCCAGGTAGTCGCGGCGCAGCTGATCGTTCAGATCGCGGGTCCAGTCAATTTCCACCGCGCCGGGTATGTGCCCCGACGGGTAGAGCAGGGGGTCTTCGTTGGATTCAATAATGCGAACCGAAGGATCATTGAGATGGGCTGCGACCCAGTCAGTGCTGACAAGGACCTCCGGGTGAGCGTATCCGCGGTTATTGATCTCTGACATTGCTGTGACTCCCTCGAGAAGCTAATAGTTTGTAATTAAGTTATCAGCAATTCTCCGGCCGAATTCATCGGTGCTGCCAGAGGGTGAAAGCGCGTATCAGAATCCAGAATGCATTGTCGTACTGCTGGTGCCGTATTCGCAACTTGGTGCATG
The DNA here is from genome assembly GCA_036675025.1 of Candidatus Sumerlaeales bacterium. GTDB lineage: Bacteria > Sumerlaeota > Sumerlaeia > Sumerlaeales > Sumerlaeaceae > JAKFFN01. The sequence continues at coordinate 16,585 of JAKFFN010000082.1, forward strand.
TAGCAGTTGGCGCGGCTACTTATCGATTTGTAGATTGTAGGAGGAGCGGTAAATTGCCATGAAGATCCTGAATTACATTTCGTTCGGTGTTATGGTTTTGTTTATACTAGCAGCACATCATGCCATACTACGTGCGCAGTATACAGACGTTAACACGTTCTATCAGCTTCTTTGGCCTCTGTCGGGAAATTACCTGGGCCTTCTTACTTTTCCTGCGCTGGTGGTTTATATGATTACGTACAGAATTCTATACAACTTCGTAATGTCGAGACGCGATGAGCCTAAATGAGCTTTTAAGCAGCTGTAAAGAGCTGAAAGTAAAATAGCCACTCTATCTTGGGGTGATTCTTTTTTTAGCGATAAAGTCGCAACAGGTAAAACTTCTATGGGAAATCCAGGTGAAGCGCCTCTAAACCACTGCGCTCTACAGGGGCGAAGCCCTGGCATCATACCAGCCTAGGCCGCAGGCCTAGGAACCCTGGCATTTCCCTTTTCAGGGCTGGAAGCCCGACTCATAATCGTTACTTCCACACGTGTTCTTCATTATACTCGATTTCGTACTTTTCGAGAAACTTCCGAAACTCTTCCTGGAAACTTTCCGTCTTGTGGTGCTCTTTCTGGGTGTCGATGTAATCGATCAATTCAGGCCGAAAATGCGGACTGACCGAAAACGCTCCATACCCGCGCTGCCAGGCGAACCAGCGGAGAGACGGGTCGATCTTCTTTACCCAGCCAGACGATTTTGCCTTTATCTTTTCCACAATATCCGCCACGTCGACATCGCTTTTCATGCGTACGGCCAGGTGCACGTGATCCGCAACTCCGCCCACACGGTAGCATGTGCAATCGAGATCGCGGACGAGCGTCGCCAGGTAACCGTGTAGCCGCGGCGCCACGGTATCGTGGATGAAAGGTTTTCGATTTTTTGTGCTGAAGATGATGTGAACCAAAAGAAAGGTTAGTGATTGCCCCATAGATGAACTCCGAATCGAAATAGTGGCAGTTAATAGGAAGTAGCGAGTTCAAAAATCAATGGGTAATTGCCGGGATTATGAGTCGGGCTTCCAGCCCTGAAAAGGGGAAGGTCAGGGTTCCTAGGCCTGCGGCCTAGGCTGGTATGAGGTCAGGGCTTCGCCCCTGTCGAGCACACTATGAGGCAGAGGTTTCGCCCCTGTAAAACGCACCATGACCAGAAGGCGAGCTACCTTGCTTAAAGTTTCCGGCCTAGGCTGGTAAGCAAAGCTACGCCACGGCAACGACTTGTTTTGTGGATAACGATTACGGGTCGCGTTCTATATTCTGCTTTCTGCTACCGCTGTGTTTTTCCTTCGGGAAAGGCAGATCTGCGTTAACTTCATGTTTCGTAGCTACCGCGTAAACCGCGCGGCCCACCCGCCGCCGGGTGCTAGTTTCACCTTGAGTTTCTCGCCGCTGTTAACTGTCTGGGTAGCCTTCTTATAGTCCGTACCGTTTCGGTGGGCGTTTACGCCGTCCTGGAAGATGACCGCCTGCCAGTCCCCTTCTGGCAGAAATGAGCAGTCTATGGTCAGTTCACGCTTGGTCCAGTCGGTGACCGCCGCCGCAAAGTAGGCGTCGCCCTTCTTTCGCGCCATCACCACGTACTCTCCAACCTTGCCGTCCAGGGGAATCGTTTCGTCCCAGGTCGTCGGCATTCCGGCGATGAACTCCAGCGTCTCCGGTT
>JAKFFN010000226.1:0-3107 GCA_036675025.1 Candidatus Sumerlaeales bacterium
GGCGTCCTACTTTCCCACGCAGTCACCCGCGCAGTATCATCGGCGATGCAGAGCTTAACTGCCGTGTTCGGAATGGGAACGGGTGTGACCTCTGCTCTATGACCACCGGAAACTTGTGATCTTGGTAGCATTGAATACGGGTTGCAGCGAGTTGTGCACATCAGCTGCAGACAACATCAAATCAAGGCATTTATGGTCAAGTCAAACGACCGATTAGTACTGGTCAGCTGAGAGTATCGCTACTCGTACACCTCCAGCCTATCAACGTGGTCATCTACCACGGGTCTTCAGGGAGAACTCATCTTGAGGTTGGCTTCTCGCTTATATGCTTTCAGCGATTATCCTTTCCCGACTTAGCTACCGAGCGATGCCCCTGGCGGGACAACTCGTACACTAGAGGTCAGTACTTCCCGGTCCTCTCGTACTAAGGAAATCTCCTCTCAATTCTCCTCCGCCCACAACAGATAGGGACCGAACTGTCTCGCGACGTTCTGAACCCAGCTCACGTACCGCTTTAACCGGCGAACAGCCGGACCCTTGGGACCTGCTCCAGCCCCAGGATGCGATGAGCCGACATCGAGGTGCCAAACCCTGACGTCGATGTGAACTCTTGGTCAGGATCAGCCTGTTATCCCCGGCGTACCTTTTATCCTTTGAGCGATGGCCCTTCCATACAGAACCACCGGATCACTAAGGCCTGCTTTCGCATCTGCTCGACTTGTAGGTCTTGCAGTTAAGCTCCCTTCTGCCTTTGCACTCGACGGCTGATTTCCAAACAGCCTGAGGGAACCTTCGCGAGCCTCCGTTACACTTTGGGAGGCGACCGCCCCAGTCAAACTGCCCGCCTGGCAATGTCCCGGACCCGGATCACGGGTCTCGGTTAGAACTCCGGTACTGTAAGGGTGGTATTTCACCGGCCTCTCCACCGAACCTAGCGGCCCGGCTTCAAAGAGTCCCACCTATCCTACACATACAGCACCAAAGTTCACTGCCAGGGTGCAGTAAAGGTGCACAGGGTCTTTCCGTCTAGTTGCGGGTAGCTGGCATCTTCACCAGCGCTACAGATTCGCTGAGCCCCTCGTGGAGACAGTCCCCAAATCGTTACTCCATTCGTGCAGGTCGGAACTTACCCGACAAGGAATTTCGCTACCTTAGGACCGTTATAGTTACGGCCGCCGTTTACCGGGGCTTCGGTTCGTAGCTTCGCCTTGCGGCTAACCACTCCCCTTAACCTTCCGGCACCGGGCAGGAGTCAGACCCTATACGTCGTTTTCGACTTAGCAGAGCCCTGTGTTTTTGATAAACAGTCGCTTGGGGCATTTCACTGCGACTAACCGTCGCTTTGTATCGCGAGGATACTGACGACGATCAGCACACCTTCTTCCGAAGTTACGGTGCTAATTTGCCGAGTTCCTTCACGAGGGATCACTCACGCGCCTTGGAATTCTCTTCCCGTCTACCTGTGTCGGTTTGCGGTACGGTCGTCCAATGCCTGAAGCTTAGAGGTTTTTCTTGGCAGCCTGGAATCAGTGACTTCGCTCAAAAGAGAGCTCGTACTCGCTTCTCGGATATAACCAGACGGATTTGCCTGTCCGGTCATCCTACCAGCTTCAACCCGCACTTCCATTCGCGGGCTCACCTATCCTCCTGCGTCACCCCATCGCAGCACGGTCCGGTACAGGAATGTTGACCTGTTTTCCATCGACTACGCCTTTCGGCCTCGCCTTAGGGACCGACTAACCCTGAGCGGACGAACCTTCCTCAGGAAACCTTAGACTTACGGCGAGTGTGATTCTCACACACTTTATCGCTACTTGTGCCGGCAGAGTCTCTTCTGAACGGTCCACCAGTGCTTTCGCTCTGACTTCACTCCGGTTCAGAATGCTCTCCTACCACCAGACTGTTCCCGAAGGAACTGTCTGATCCGCAGCTTCGGTATCACGCTTGAGCCCCGTTACATTGTCGGCACGGAGCCACTTGACCAGTGAGCTATTACGCTTTCTTTAAAGGATGGCTGCTTCTAAGCCAACCTCCTGGCTGTCTGTGCGTCTCCACATCCTTTTCCACTTAGCGTGAATTTGGGGACCTTAGCTGGCGGTCTGGGTTGTTCCCCTCTCGACGACGAAGCTTATCCCCCGCCGTCTGACTCCCGTACATTGCATCATCGGCATTCGAAGTTTGGTTGGATTCAGTAACCCGGTAAGGCCCCTAGTCCATCCAGCGCTCTACCACCGATGTGGTCGATACGAGGCTATCCCTAAAGATATTTCGGAGAGAACGAGCTATAACGGAATTTGATTGGCCTTTCACCCCTAGGCACAGCTCATCCAAGCTGTTTTCAACCAACACTGGTTCGGACCTCCACCTGGTGTTACCCAGGTTTCATCCTGGCCATGCCTAGATCATCCCGCTTCGCGTGTACTCCCAGCGACTATGTTCGCCCTATTCAGACTCGCTTTCGCTACGGCTCTGCAAATTGCTTCGCCTTGCCCCTGAGAGTAACTAGCCGGCTCATTATGCAAAAGGCACGCGGTTGCACATTCCCGCTTGCGCAGGCATAGTGCTTCCACTGCTTGTAGATTGACGGTTTCAGGTACTATTTCACTCCCCTAACAGGGGTTCTTTTCACCTTTCCCTCACGGTACTAGTGCGCTATCGGTCACAGAGTAGTCTTTAGCCTTGGAGGATGGTCCCCCCAGATTCCCACAGGGTTCCACGTGTCCCGTGGTACTCGGGTACCCACTCGGAGCCTCCTACCTTTCGCCTACAGGACTGTCACCTTCTTTGGTGAGCCGTTCCGGACTCTTCGACTAGGTAGTTGGTTTGTCACTCCATATGAGCGGGCCCCACAACCCCGACTGTCCGAAGACAATCGGTTTGGGCTCTTCCGCGTTCGCTCGCCGCTACTGACGGAATCTCGTTTGATTTCTCTTCCTCGAGGTACTGAGATGGTTCACTTCCCTCGGTTCGCTCTAACCACCCTATGTATTCAGATGGTAGTCACTGGACATGACTCCAGTGGGGTTGCCCCATTCGGAAATCCCCGGATCAAAGCGTGCTTGCCGCTCCCCGAGGCATATCGCTGCTTGCCACGTCCTTCATCGCCT
>JAKFFN010000354.1:0-3091 GCA_036675025.1 Candidatus Sumerlaeales bacterium
GCATATCCTGCCGCCCATATTACCTGGCTGACTGCCCATGCAGCTGTTCCGCTGCTTGCTGCCAATCCTCTGATTGACGAGTTGATGGGGCTGGATGACATTACTGCGGCCCAGTTAGCGGCGCGGGAGTTTGATTGCCTGGTCTGCCTGGAAAAGGAAGGTACGCAGTTAGCTCTCGCGGGGAAAATTAACACTCGCCGTCGCGCGGGCTACTCCCCTACTCCGTGGGGTGCTGCGGCGATTTCCAATGAGGAAGCACGCTATATGCTGGTGCTGGGCGTGAGCGATGAGCTGAAGTTCTTCAAGAACACCAAGTCATACCCGCAGATTATCTGTGAGGCGGTTGGCTTACCGTTCCAGCGTGATCCGTATATCCTGAACATGACGGATACGGGTCGTGCGGCGGAACAAGGTATTCGCGGGCGACTAAACCCGCAGTTGCCTGTGGTTGGGCTCAATACGGGCTGTGGCGCGGTATTCCGGACGAAACAGTGGACGCTGGAGGGATGGGCGGCTACGGCACAGGCATTGGTGGAAGCTGGTACTGCCAATGTATTGCTGATGGGTGGAGAGGCCGAGGCGGAGCTTAATGAGGCTATTGCGAGGCAGGTGCCGGAAGTGATCCACACTGGCACCAATAACAGCCTGGAAGAGTTCTTTGGGATTGTGGAAGCGTGTGATGTAGTTGTTACGTCTGACAGCCTGGGGATGCATGTGGCCATTGCCCGTGCCAAGCAAGTGGTTGCGCTGTTTGGTTCCACCAGCCATAATGAGATCGACCTTTATGACCGCGGAGAGAAGATCATCACAGATTTCCCGTGCAGTCCGTGTTACCTGAAGACTTGTGATAAAAAGCCGACATGCATGGAAGCCATGAGCGCCAATATCGTGCTTGCGGCTGTAAACCGAAGCCTGGTCCGTCTGACAGGTGGGCATCCAGCAGCCGTAATGCCGGTGACCCGGTGACTGACGACCGGGCTGGCGGTGAAGAACTGCCGGGGGCTTCTCCGGTAGAGGAGAGCGCCGGACAGATTGAACCTGAGGGCTCGCCGCCTCAAACCGCTCCCCTGCCGGCCGGGTCGGCGCCTTGGCTGCTTACTGCCATTCTTTTGTCGCTGGTGTTCCTGATCCCTACGTTTATCCTCCTGCGCCCGGCGAGTTTGCCGAGTGTCCGGGCTGCCCAGGCGGCGCGCCATGGGTTTATCCAGCTGGACAACGAAGAAGGGGCACTGCTGTTCCAGGCCAAACAGATGTCTGAGGGTGAATCTACATATCACCCGCTGACGGAGCCTCCTTATGTGGCCGGAACGTATACGCCGCTTTACATGGCCGCGGTTGCTGCCGTGGATGATTTCAAGATTCCCAGCTTTTCCAAAGGCCGCGTGATTGTTTGGATTTCCGCACTGGGCATCGGGGCGCTGCTTGTGCTGCTGGCGTCTTCGGCTACGCGGAACATTCCGGTGGGTATAGCTACGGGCATTATCTTCCTGGCGACCTGGGAGGTTTACCAGTGGATTGGTTACTTCCGGGTCGATTTTCCGGCGATCTTCCTGACGTTCGCGGGGCTGGCTGTTGTGGTGCTGGGCCATGCCCGGCTGGGAGCGCTGGCTTTTGGATCGCTGTTGATGGTGCTGGCGCTGTTTACGAAGCAGACGACCATTGCGGCGCCGGCGGCTTGTTTCCTGGCTTTGCTTTTTCATCAGCCGCGGCGGTCGCTGGCTTTTGCCGGGTGGATGCTGCTTTGGGGGGTGCCGGCGGTGATTGCCCTGGAGGTTTTGACGGGCGGACAGTTCCTGCGGCATACGATCCTGTATAACATGAACACCTGGCACTACAATGACCTGCGCATCTGGAGCCGCCATGTATGGAACATGCACCGGTGGTTCTTTCTTGGTGGTGTTGTAGCCCTGGCCGCGGGTGTTGCAGTGCTTGGGCCGGCTTTGCTTCGCAGGGCTGAAAAAGCTGAGGGTCACTTCCAGGTGCTGTGGGGGTTCTGGCACCCGGTTGCGTGGTATGCGGTGCTGGCGCAGTGGAACTTCTTTGGCATTGCGAAGGCGGGCTCTGCGGAGAACTACCTGCTGGAGCCTATTGCCGGGTGGGCACTGCTGGTGAGCCTGACGAGCGGTGCAATGTTGCGTCACGTGAGTAACCCCCTGGCGACGAACGGCCGGCGGGTTCTGGCTTTTGTTCCGCTGATTGCTATCGTGGCGGCCCTGAGTACCCATGCGCTGGTGGTGAGCAATCCGGATGCGATGCTGATGCGGTTCAACCCGGCCAAGAATCCAGGTAGAGCGGATTTTGAGGCGTCGGAGATTATCCGGGCACGGATGCGGGCGGCGGAGAATCCTTTGTCGGAACTGGCCATTTATCACCTGCAGTCGGATACGGAGCCGGTTATCCAGCCTTTCATAATGAGCGAGCTTGCCCGGCAGGGCAAGTGGGACCAGGGCGGCTTCGTCGCGGACGTTGCTGCGGGCAAGTTTGATGTTGTCGTTGTGCTGGAAGACCTTACGAAGGCGCTGCCGGGACCGAAGTACACGGCGGAAATGCTGGAGGCTTTTCGCAGTGCGTATGAGTTGGAACGGATTCTTTATACGCCACTCTGGCAATACCACATACTGGTGCCAAAGTCGGAGCCGGCTGGCCAGAGTACGGACAAGATCGCGGGACTTTAGTACGGAGTCCGGGGCTTGAATGGTTAGGCGTTCCCGGGTGGGTCGGTACCGGGTTGAGTTATCCACAGGCCTAGAAAAAATTAATGCTAATTCCATTAAGCCAAGTTGTGGCAGGGCTTTTAGTCGATCTATTAAGTACATAACTACTTGAGGATTTTCAGTATCGGGAGCGAAGTGCAGGGCGAAGGGCAGCGGGGCGGGATTCAACAGCCGGGTCGTGGATATGGTTTGGATTCTATTATTTGAGTTCATAGTGCGACTGTTATAGTCGGACAAATGGTGCTCCGCAATTCCCGCACGGACCCTTAGGACATCTTAATGGAGTCTAACCTCGGTTCATATCCATTTGGACGTTAGATGTGTCGACCCTGTCGGGGGGCCTGGGAGGTTGGAGGAAAGTTTTGTACAGGGCGCGA
>JAKFFN010000095.1:0-17817 GCA_036675025.1 Candidatus Sumerlaeales bacterium
CTCCTCTACGCTGTAATTCCAGCCTTCCGGCTGCCCGTTACTGTACGGCATCACACCATGAAACGTCGGCTTCCCGCTGCCGAAAATCAGCGGCAAAAAGTGTTTATCTCCTTCCCACAGCGGCACATCACCAGCCAGCAGCCGTTCCAACTCCACCCATTCCAATGCGCCCTCAGCATTAGCCTCCGAGGGTTCGCCAGTCCATCCGGTCACCAGGAAAATAAAGCCAAACCAGTCCTCCCCGTTCTTGCCAAACCCCGGCCAGCTTATCGTACCCGCCATCCGCATCTGCGTCACCTCTATGCCCGCTTCCTCCCTTATCTCGCGCACCATGCAACTACCCACATCCTCATCGCGCTCCACCTTGCCGCCAAGCCCGTTATACTTGCCGAGATGCAAATCGTCAGCCCGGGCGTTCCGGTGTATCATTAAGACGCAGTTGCGTTCGCGGCAGTAGATGTAACCCAGGGTGGCGATAATTGGCTTATACGTCATAACTCTTTCTTTCTCAAGAAGTGGCAGTCACAGGCGCAGCAGACACGAATCAGCTCGCTATCCAAACTACTACTGGCATGGCCTTTGTATATTATCCAGAGACCAGCGCCCGCAGTATTGGGCTTTGGCTCTTATTAAGCAGCAAAAGGTAAGTAAACAATGGGTGTTATAAAGACAGCGTTTTTGCTGGCCAGCCTGACGGCTCTGTTGGGTTTGATGGGCATGATGCTCGACCGCTTCCTTGGCACGGGCGGCATCATGACCATCCTTTTCCTCGGAATCGGTATCGTCATGAACTGGGTCAGCTATTTCTACTCTGACAAGATCGTACTCAAGATGTACAAGGCCCGAGTGGTCACGCCGGCCGAGGCTCCGCAGCTCCACCAGATGGTTGATACGCTGTGTGCCCGCACCGGCCTGCCCAAGCCAAAAGTCGCCATCGTGCCCACCGAAGTTCCCAATGCTTTCGCCACCGGCCGCAACCCGAAAAATGCAGTGGTTGCCGTAACCGAAGGCATCCTGCGCGCGCTCTCCTATGAAGAACTCGAAGGCGTTGTTGCTCACGAACTCGGCCACGTCAAAAACCGCGATACCCTGGTCAGCACTGTAGCTGCCAGCATTGCCGGCGCCATCGGCATGCTTGCCAACATCGGCCAGTGGGGCTTGTTCTTTGGCGGCGGCGGCAGTGATGAAGAAGGCGGCGGCAACCCGTTCGTCCTGATCATCATGATGATCCTGGCGCCCATCGTTGCCATGGTCGTGCAGATGGCCATCAGCCGCACCCGTGAGTTCGGCGCCGACCGCTTCGCCGTAGAATCCACCGGAAACCCCGACGCCATGGCTAATGCCCTGCGCCGCATCCAGAACTTCGCGCAAAGCTACAAGATGCCTGCCGCCCAGGGCACCCAGCACATGTTCATCATCAATCCTCTCAGTGGCGGCGGCATGTCTCAGCTATTCAGCACGCATCCGCCCACAGAAAAACGAATCGCCGCCATTATGGCGCTAAAGGCCAAAGGCGTCGGCCGGGCAACCATGCCGCCCCCTATTCCGGCGGCCCGTTGAACAAATCCTCCGGCCTCCGGTCAAACATGGTAGAGACCCGGGGGGCCGGTATCATTAGTAGTATAGCCGCCCAAACCGCGGCGCCCTCAGCATCAAAGGCAATCCATGATCAGGAACTTTTTTAGAAAAAAAGGCGATAACGAATTGAACAAGAAACACGACGAGCACGAAGCGGAAATTGTCGATCTGGCAGAAGAAACAGCATCGCAGAATGATCAGCAGGCAGGAACGGAAGAGTTGCTGGAGTCGCCTTCGGCTCAGCCGCAGTCCGCCGGCGCAGCCAGCGTGGAAGCCGACCTGAAAAACAAGCTCATCCGCCTGCAGGCCGATTTTGACAACTACCGCAAACGCACCGCCACCGGCCGCTCAGAAGCCCGTGAAGAAACCCGCCGCGAACTCCTGCTTGATCTGCTGCCTGTGTACGACAATTTCCAGCGCGCTCTGGGCCACGCCCAGGAACAGGAAGACTACGGCGCCCTTCGCGCCGGCATCCAGGGCATCATGCAGCAGATGGAAGAATACTTCAATCGCCATAACCTGAAAACCATCCCAGCCGGCCCAGGCACACCATTTGATCCCAACAAACACGACGCCCTCGGCATGGCTCCCGGCACAGAAGAAAACGCCGGCACCATCGCCCAGGAAATCTTAAAAGGCTACGAAATCAACGGCTACGTGATCCGCCCGTCACAGGTTCTCGTCTTCAACGCCGCCGCCGAATCGGAGTAACAGCCAGACCACAAGAAACGCAAAAAATCGCACAAAAAACACAAAGAGACCGAGCCTGACAAGTCAACGCGCTGTGGTTTAAGCTATATATATCAGCTTTTGGACGAAGTTCGACGCAGACGTTTGTCTCGGCTAAATTCCCTTTTGTGTTTTTTGTGATTACATTATGTGTTTTTTGTGGTTCAGCTTTTTTCAGATGTCTATCGGCTCGCTCTTCATACTCACCCCCACCATCGGCTGGGCTACCCCCCTCATCTGGCCGGTCATCTTAACCGTGGCCGGCGCCATGGGTTACAAGCAGCTTACCTCCACCTCCGATAAATCTCTCCTCCGCGGCGAACTCAACTCCCAGATCAACAGCATCAAAACCGTTAACATCGCCATAGAGCAGCAGGTGACTGACGCCGTAGAAAGCGATGTCGGCCGCGACCAGGTCCTGCGGTTCACCAAGGGCGATATAATCGTCACCTTCAAGCGCGACCTTCGCGGCAAGTTCACCATCCAGGTTTCCGGCCCCGACACTATGACGAAGCGCGAACTCTACTTCCTCGGCCAGGAGTTCCTCGGCGCTATCACCCAGCAGTTCGCCTACAATAAGATGGCCGAACAGATGGAACGCCGCGGCGCAAACATCGTCGGCGAAGAAGTCAACGAAAACGGCGACATCGTCCTCAAGCTCCGCCGCTGGGAATAAGTAGCGTCGGCATTCTGCCGACGAAGTATCTAGACCACCCACCAGCACCCCGCCCGCGAAGCGCCATCAACCCAGGCCGTGCCCTTCTCGGACTGCGCCCGCTTGCTGGCGCTATAAGAAAGACACACCACCACCGCTAAACACCCCCCATATAACCAAAACCAACCCGCCGCGTACCGCTTCTACTACTCCCACATCTGCCACCAACCCACCAACCCACCTCCCCACCTTCTCACCTTCTCACCTTCTCACCTTCTCACCCGACCGCACCAAAATCCCTTCGCATCTTTACAGTTGCACAAACGCCCCATCCCCTGCCATATAAATACGATACCGTAACTAATCTCTGCAGGGGAGAGTCCATGAAACATTTTGCACGCCCGCCATTTACTAAAGCGTTAAAACATCTATCATCTGCAGTCACCACCGTAGCCCTTGCGGCCATCACCTTAGCCGCAACACCAGCCGCCGCGCTTACGCCCGCCTGGATCTCCGGCACACCGGAATTCGGCTTTTCAGGCGAAGACCGCGCCGCTGCCACTGGCGTTTCCAATCCCCTGGATAACCCGGGCGAAAGCTCTGACTTCCCAAGCTGGGTAGACGCCGACGGCAACCTCTGGATGTACCAGATCCCCGGCGACATGTGGCGCTACATCCCCGCCACCAACATCTGGACCCGCATGAGCACCGTCGGCGGCCCGCAGACCAGCGCTGGCTCCAATGCCACGGCCCAGGCGACCTGGTACGGCGAAGACGGCGGGTTGTGGATGATCGACTTCGTCCACTTCTGGCGTTATGATACCCAGTCAAATACGTGGGCAATTATGGGAGAATTTTCCACCGTCCTAAGCGCCACAAGCCCCGGCCATAGAAATGACCCGGTAACCTGGACAAACCAGGCAAACGACGTTTACCTGTTCGGAGGAGAGTATCATCCAGACCACACTTATGCCTACGACATGTGGAAATACGACAGCAGCGAAGGCACTTGGACGAAGCTGAGCGGCGATGTTCCCCCTCAGTTTAATTCCTCGAATCTCTATGTCTACGGTACCCGCGGAGTTTTCCATCCGGACAACCATCCTTCCGGCGATAGTCTTTCTTCCTACGCTGCGACCTGGGTAGACGGGGCCGGAAACCTCTGGTACTACGATGACGATGTTCTTTGGAAATACGACGTCAATCTTAAGCAATGGGCCTATATGTCCGGCACCACTGCATTCCTGGGCAATCCCGTTTATGGTACCCAGGGAGTGCCTGATGCGGCAAATAGCCCCGGCAGCTGGTCCTCCCCCTTAACATGGGTTGGCCCCGACGGCAATCTGTGGCTCTTCAACACCGACCTGTGGAAGTTTGACCTTACCGTAAGTTCCTGGGCATGGATGGGCGGGCCGCAAGGCGCCGAGGTAACAAACGCCTATGTGACCCTCGAAGTTGCCGACCCTGCCAACTGGCCAGCGGGCCGGTCTGCCGCCACCACGTGGACTGACCCTTCCGGCAAGTTCTATCTTTACGGCGGCGGCTTCCTCCATAACAGTACCTGGAGCTATGACACTTTCACCGCTATGTGGACCTACTGGAAGGGCGCCAATGCAAGGTTCACCTTAGCAGTTACAGGCACACCCGGCGTTTTTGATTCCGCCAATACCCCTGGGCGGGAAGAGCGCGGCGTTTCCTGGGCTGACGACTTAGGCAACCTGTGGCTCCTGGGCAGCCTCAATGACAATTCCGGCCTGTGGAAGTTCGACACCTCCCTTCGTCAATGGGCCCATAAAGGCCACGTCACCGAAAGTCCTGTATATGGTGCTTTAGGAGTAGAGTCCGCTGATGCACATCCCGGCGAGCGAACGGAGCCTGCAATCTGGGAAGATGAGCAAGGTTATATGTGGATGTACGGCGGGGCCGGGTATGCCGTTGATGGGTACGGCGGTTTAAGTGATCTGTGGCGCTTTAACCCTCAAAGTGAACAATGGGCCTGGATGGGCGGCTCACAGAATAAGAACGTGGACAGTATAACGGACAGCCCGACCGGTGAGAACACCCCCGGCCGGCGAAGCGACTCGGCTGCCTGGGTTGACGCCTCCGGCGACCTGTGGCTGTTCGGCGGCTCGTATTCCTATATCGCTCCTGGTTACGAAGGCTGGTTCTTTCCACCTGTTGTGATTCACTATTTAAATGATCTGTGGCGGCTTGATCGGGAAACGCTGAAATGGAATCTCGTGCAGGCAGACACCAGGACGCTCCTTGCGGAGGCCAGCTTCTTTAGTAATGGGTACTATGGAGATTCCGGTGACTACGGAACCCTGCAGCAACCTTCTGCTGCTAACCGCCCAGGCACACGCACACCCGCCGCTGCCTGGACGGACGAACAGGGCAAATTCTGGATGTTTGGCGGTTATGGCTACAGCGCCAAAGCCGCAGGCGAACCCGCAGTAACCCCCGCCTATCTTAATGATCTTTGGAAGTATGATCCGGTAACAGGCCTGTGGACGTGGATGAGCGGCAGCAAAACCGATAACCAGGTAGACAGCTACGGCGCACCGAACCTCCTTGACCCAGGCAACATGCCTGGTGCCCGCAGTGATGTGGCCGCATGGCAGGATGGCCCCACGCTGCTTCTATATGGCGGAAATGCCAGCGGTGGAGAGTCGTCTCTCCTGAACGCAGTATGGAGCTATGATACAATTTCCAACACCTGGCGGTGGACCTCAAATTCCTCTCAGCCAATACCATTTGCATCCTACGGCACAAAAGGGGTTCCCTCGGAATCGAATTTCCCCGGAGTACGATCCAGTGCTTGTGCCTGGACGGCTGCTGACGGATCAATGTGGCTCTACGGCGGCAATGGATTTGCCCAGTGGGGCCGGGGCGTACTCGACGACATGTGGATGATTAAAGGGCCTTCAGATACACCTCCGCCTCCCACCGACGGCCCCGAACTCGAAGCCGCCTGGGCGCCGGCCGAAGTGAAGTGCAAAACCAACGGCAAGGGCATCACCAAATGCCAGGTAAAGGCAGCGCTGATGGTCACCAACTCCGGCCAGGCAAACGCCGCTAAATCTATGATCCGCTTCTATCTGTCGTCCGACGCGGCACTAAGCACCGATGACGTGGAACTGAAAGGCAAGAAAGTCGGCAAGCTGAAACCGGGCAAAGTGAAGAACGCCAAAGTGAAGCTGAAGCTACCCGCGTCACCGTCCGGAAACTATCTCATCGCCGTACTCGACGCCGATGGTTCCGTAGCCGAGAACAACGAACTAAACAACACCGTGGTATCGCTTCCGCTGCCGTAGCAACTCCACTTTGGTCAAAATATCGAGGCGCCAGTATCGTTGGGAACAGATCAACGGTATTGGCGCTTTCTGATTTTGCTCTTCACGACAGCTCCAGCTGCGCCGTCGCAATTATCTAAGTTGAAACCGTTGGTTGGAAAGCGACTCTTCTAAAACTTTACGTATCCGGGAGGGTAGCTGCGGGGTCGTGCGGGAATTGCGTCTTCAATTCATGTCTGGTTTGCTCGTTCCATTATACTCCAGACAAGGACCCGACAATGAAGCACAAACCATTAATACCGCTACAATATCCAGATCACCTCTGGGACTTTCGCAAGCCCGTTTTACCGTTTTCACCGCAGCAGCCGCAGATTAGTTATGTACTTAATAGACCAACCTGCGGCTCTGACATGACAACGCTTACGGAATTCCACGGCAAAATTTTTTTCGGCCTGTGGAAAACTCACGGAACGACAAAATCCTTCTGCACCATATCCTGGTTCGGTACGTCGTAAACTTCTGAATGGACCGGCGGGGCTTCGTCGAAGCGGGAGTTGATCAGAGTGATCTCGTGGGGGCCGGGTTGGAGATTCGTCATTATGTAGCCCTTGGGCGGGTTCTGCCGGCCTGCGGAGATCTGGCCAGTGGCGAGATTCCTGGCGCGTATTCCCGTCTCAGTCGTTTCACCGTTCAAGGAGATGGTCCCTCGCATTTCAACCTGCCCGAGGGTAACGACGACTTCACGCTCCTCGCCGGGCTTGAGATCGATCTTATACGTGCTGGCATTGGCCCCGACTTTGTACTTGCCGGGCTTGAGGCCGGGATAGTTAAACGTGCCGCTGGGCGGAAGCGGGGTCCACGTCCAGGTGAAATTGGCACCTTCCGGCCCGCTGAAGAAAACCTGCACATTTTTCGGTGGGGCACCCGAACCCGACGAGACAACCTTACCAAAGATCCTTCCTCCGGCGGAAACGGCAATGTCTCCGGCGTCAGTGATTTCATCGTCGATGGTTTCAACAGTAACCGTCTCATGCGCCATGGGCTGCGGCGGCATGGCCTTGATTTTCAGCTTGTTGCCCGGCAGGTTCGCAATAACAAAACGGCCGTCCTTGTCGGTAACCGACGTCCCCAGGGGTGTGTCACCAAACGACGTGGAATCAAAAGCCGCAACCGCCACCTCGGCCACAGGTTCACGCGTAACTGCTGAGACAACGCGCCCAGACACGGCCGCTCCAACGCCAATCTCCAGGGTCGCGTTGGCCTCAGCAACGCCCTTGGGAGCTACGACTTCAAATGTCTCAGTCACATAGCCTTCAGCATTAATTCTCGGGAACATAGTGTGCCCGGGTTCAATGAAGAAGCGGAAGCCGCCAGTTGGTTCGCCTTTTTTGAAATGCTCGCCCACGCCGGTCACGGTAAAGTTCTCCACCGGCCGCTTCGTCTTGCTGTCAACAACCACGGCGTGCATGGCGAGTTCACCGTCCATCTTTACCAGCACGTCCTTGTCCCCGGCCTGCACAGTCACCTGTTTGTTTCGCTCCGGATTATGAGAAATAACACTGAGCGTAACCGTTCCCGAAGAGAACCCGCGCAGGATGAAGCTGCCGTCGGACAGAGTCTTCTGCACCGGGCGGCTGCCCATGCCCTCGCCCATGGTGTGAGTCATGCCACCAATATTAATGTGGGCTGTAGTCGGTTCACCCTCAGTGCCAACCACACGTCCTTCGATGGTGAGCCCTTCGTCAAGCACCACCTCGACACTATCCTGATGCTGGCCCACAGCCAGTTCCGGATGAAAGTAATCCGGTGCATAGCCATCTGCATAAACACGGACAGTCCTGTTGCCCGGGATAAGACTGCCGATGGAGAAGGCCCCAGTACTATCGGTGGAAGCAACTTTGCGGTTATCAAAGCGCCATCCCGTGCCCAGGCTGTAATGGTCCTGTACGGATAGCGTTGCTCCGGGCACAGGAGCGCCCGCCTTGTTCGTTACAGTGCCCCTGACCGTAGCACCCGGTTCCAGGGAGAAGCTCAGATCCGATAGATCACGATCAGCCAGGTTCAGTTCATGGCTGCGGAAGAATGCGAAGCCCTGGGCGGAAACGTCCACAAAACCCTGCTGGAACGGAAGCGTGCTGAAGGTAAAACTTCCGTTTACCGTGGACGTGGTGGCGACGTAATCATCGGGCGTAAACTCCCGCGTGCCTCGCCAGATAAGCGGTGCACCGACGACCCCGCGGCCGGCGCTATCCGTGATTTGCCCGCTGATGGATACAGACGGAACCATTGGCACAGCCTTCTCAATAGCCTTTGAACCATTCGGAATCCGAATGGGAATTGACGGATGACCGTTGCGGGAAGTATACCCGGGTACCGGAAGTGCCATGTACCCGTGCAAGCTGGCGTTGAGCATCCATTCTCCACTGGATGCCACTCCTGTAAAAGCGTAGCGCCCCTCGGCAGTCGAGGTAGTGGAGTGTTTCAGAATGTTATCGTCGAGCAGTTGGACCATCACACCAGCGAGAGCTTCGCTTGTGCCCTCGTCGTAGACGATGCCGCTGACGAAAACCTCGGAATCTGAAGTGGCAGCACTACCGGCCACCGTTCGCGTTGCACCTGTCGCAGGAATTGAAGTGGTAGAGTTTCCAGAAAAGGCGGATTCGCTGATGGTCAGGTTACGCTTCTCCGCATTCGAGAATCTGCCGAGGAGAGTCTTAGAAGAGTTAGCGCGCGAGGCACTGGCATACTCTCTGCCAGCAATTGGGTCAAGAGCAGCAACTTTTGTTTCAGTGCGGCTTACTGAATCGCTGCCGGAGTCGGAGGCGTTATTGCGGGCTGACTGGACCATAATTGCACCTCCGCCGACGATAACCGCGGCGGTCAATGTGGCTGCAGCAATTGCCAGTCCTTTTGTCAGTCCGACTTTGCCAGCCAGGCCAGCGTCTTTGATCGCGGATGAAGAATGCAGATGGTTGTCGGGCTCAATTAGTGGAGGAGTCGGGGTGTCTGAAACCACGGCTAGAACGTTTGCCTGTGTGGCCGCAGGAAGCACGACAGCAGCGGCGAATAAGGCGAGGGCTTTCTCCAGGCTGCGTGGCCCTGGCTTCAGCGTTGCCAGGCCGGCAGTAAGTCCGCTTTCCATGTGCTGGCGAAGCAGGTCGCGGGCGCGGTCGAGGCGACGAGTCACCGTCGATGGTGCTTCGCCGTTCATGCGGGCGATGTCACTGGCGCTCATGCCCTCTACAAAATGCAGCAGCACGGGCTGGCGCAGCTCGTCAGGCAGTGCCATCACGGCGTCGGTTACTTGCGCATTCAGTTCTGCCTGTCCCGCGGCCTGCCGGGGCGTTGGTGCGGTGTGATCGGCAGGTTCCACGGTAATATCCTCCAATGATATGAGCGGCAATACCCGGGAGCGCTGCTGGCCCGTGCGCAGCCAATCGACGGAAAGATTTCGAGCGATACGTATGAGCCATGGCTGCAGAAGCAACGCCGGGTCGCGGACAGAATCCCGTTTCAGCCAGGCGCGCAGAAAGGTCTCCTGCGCGATGTCTTCTGCCATCTCCGGCTGACGAACCATGGCCAGTGCCGTCAGATATACGCGGCCGTAGCACCGGTGCATCATCTGGGTGTAGGCGTCGGGGCTGCGGAGCGTGGCATCGGTGATGTTGAGATTCTCGGTTGTCTGGCTGATTGTCATGCCACGCTCCCTTTGTCCATTTCCTCCCCCGCTCCCCGAACGGTTGCGGCGGTTACTAACTTAAACGGAAATGGTAGGTAGGTTTTGCGCGGGGGGAAGAAAAAGTTGTATTTGCGGGGAGGCGGCAGATGCTGCCTTCTACTCTGGCGTCGAGGATTTCGTCTCTACGGCTTTCTTTGAAGCTTCCGTGGTTTCTTCCGCTTCCAGTTCACGCAATTGATCGCGGAGTTTGGCGGCGAGTTTAAAGTCTTCCACGCGCACGGCTTCAGCCAGTCGACGTTTGATGTCCTCGTTGTTGCGGTAGTTTTCCACCTGCTGAGCCTGACCATGGGGCACGCGGCCGGTGTGGTTGGTGGCGCGGTGGAAGCGGTTTAGATCGTTTACCAGCAGTTTTTCGAAGCTCTGATAGCAATCGCTGCAGCCAAGTATCAGGGTTTCGCGGTAGCTGGCAAACGGGAGGCCGCAGGTTGAGCACACCAGTTCCGTTGACGACTGCTGTTGCTGCACACTGGTGGCTGCTTCAGCAGCGGCCGCACCCAGGATTCCGCTAAGGATTTCGTCGAGGTGGGGCATGGCTTTTTTCTGATAAGGGCTCTTGGCGGCAGCACACGGCTGGCAAAGGAACTGCTCTTCCACGTTGCCGTTTACCAGCCGCGTGAACTTGATGGTTGCCACGTTCTGTTGGCAATTCATACAGAGGCGTTTTTCCACCAGCATTATCCTGTTCCTTCCAGCGTTACTTATGAAATAGGGGGGTGGTAGAGGGGTTTATTCGTCTAGCATCAGTGCAGCCGGCTCAGGCCTCGCTCCAACGGGAGTTTATGCGGGAACAGGCCCCAGTTTCAGGTTCGCCTGCGCGTTAAGTTTAAGATTACAGGCGCGGTGGAGATCCCGGTGGTGCCAGGCGAGCCCAGCGATCATGGCCGCGTTATCGGTGCATAGGGCCGGCGGTGGAAATACCACCAGCGCTCGTCCGCCAAGGCGCTCTGCCGCAGCTTCCCGCAGTCTGCCGTTGCAGGCAACGCCGCCGACTATGGCCAGTTTATCGCAGCCAGTTTCCTTTAATGCGGTCTTCGCTTTGGAAAGCAGCACGTCAACGATCGCCTCCTGGAAAGAAGCACATATATCGCTTAGCAGTTGCGGGTCCTCATTTACAGCCGCTGACCCACCGAGATCTGCAACCTGCTTTAACGCTGCCGTCTTAAGCCCGCTGAAGCTGAACTTGTAGCCATGCTGCGCCGTGCTCATCGGGCGGGGGAAGGCAAACGCCGAGCGGTTTCCGCCGCGGGCGGTTTTTTCTACGCGAGGACCACCGGGGTAGCCAAGGTGCAGCAGCTTTGCAAGCTTGTCGAAAGCTTCGCCAGCGGCATCGTCTACAGTTTCGCCGAGAATTTCAAATTCCATGGCCGACTGGACCAGAACAAGACTGCTGTGACCGCCTGAGACTACAAGACCGAGATAAGGGAAATCGAGGGGCGAATGCTCGCGCCGGGCGAGTTGTGGGTTTTGAGCAGGCGCCACGGTCTCGTCATTGGCTGAGACATCTGGCCCTGTTACTTCGGTTGCGGGAAGGGCATCCAGTTCGACCACGATATGCCGGTACGCCTCATCAGGCCCTGACACTAGCGGGCTGTATAGGTGCCCTGCAATATGATGAACGGGAATCAGCGGCTTTTTTGCGGAGAACGCCAATGCCTTTGCGGTTTCGACGCCAACTAGCAGCGCTCCCACAAGCCCGGGCCCCAGCGTGACGGCCAGCGCATCAACATCTTTGAGCGCGAGACCATTGCGCTCCAGGCATTCATCCACCATTGGCACCAGTTTCTGGATGTGCGCACGACTGGCCAGTTCCGGCACTACGCCGCCAAATTTCGCGTGCATCAGCACCTGGCTGGCCACATCACTGGCAACCAGGCGGCGGCCGTCTTCAACCAGCGCTACTGATGTCTCGTCGCAGGATGTTTCAATTCCCAGGATCAGCATACGGTTCACTACATCGCGGGCCGTCGACTCATGGCTAAACCCTATAAAATTACGCAGAGGCACCATCTCCCGCGGTCGCTGCGATTACAATCACGGTACACTTCTTGCCCTGTAAACCTCCTGCAAAAGTTGCCGGATTTTCGTCGGTTGTGTTCAAGTAAGCGCGGATGATACAGCATTTCCGGGGTCTTTTGCCGTTTAGTACCTACAGAAAGGCAGTCGTTTGAAAGGCTCAGTGAAAGTCGGCACTTTTGCCGGCATCGGCGTCTACCTCCATTTTACATTTTTGCTGCTGCTGGGGTTGCTTGCCTGGATAGAATACGCCCGCACAGGCAGCCTTCTTGCCGCCCTTAGCTCCCTCGGGTTCCTGGCCGCACTTTTCTTCTGCCTTGTGCTGCATGAGTTCGGCCATGCGCTGACTGCTGCAAAATTTAAGATCGGAACAAAAGACATTACGCTGTTACCTATTGGTGGAATCGCGCGGCTGGAACGTATGCCGGACAAGCCATGGCAGGAATTCCTGGTGGCCATCATGGGACCAATGGTAAACGTCGTGATTGCGGCGGCTATCGTCGGCGGTATGTCAGCAATCTATTCCTGGCAGGAAGTACGGGCACTTGTCTTGCCGCTGAACCTGATGAGCGGCCACTTCTGGCTCGACCTGGCCCGCGTCAATATCCTTCTCGTTCTCTTCAACATGCTGCCTGCGTTTCCCATGGACGGAGGTCGCGTGTTACGTGCAGTGCTCGCCATGATCTTTCCGTATGAAAAAGCTACCGCCTGGGCTGCGGTGATGGGCAAGGCCATGGCAGTTTTCTTTTTCCTCGAGGTGCTGGGCTTCAGTACAATACCCTTTGTCAATGGCTCGGGAAATCCGATCCTGGCCCTGATTGCCATCTTTATATGGTTTGGCGCCGGCAGCGAAGCCCGCTATACAATGATGAAATCGCGATTGAAAGACATCCCTGTATCCCGCGCCATGGTCACGAACTTCCGTACGCTATCTCCCCGGGACACGATTGAGTGGGCAGCAGAGCTTGCCGCGCACGGTCTGCAGCAGGATTTTCCGGTGGCCGATGAGGGGCGCGTGGTAGGGATGCTCTATCAGCAGGATCTGGCTTTAGGGGCGCACCGGGGTGATGCGTATCTGAAGGTGGCAGATGTTATGCGCAAAGATGTGCCTTCAGTGGTCAGCAGTGATCAGCTGGAAGACGTCTTCGCCCGGCTTCTTTCGAGCGGTTACCCGATTATTCCTGTTACCAACCGCGACCTGCTGGTGGGTTTGCTGCCGCTGGAGCGCCTGACCAGGGTACCGCCGAGTGGTGGAAAAGATGTTTTTCGCCGCAGCGGTCAGCCGGCAACGCAAGAATGAAATGCATTGGCAGGAGAGCCGGCATCGCTTTGCCGGAAAGCCGACACTGCGGGCTGTTTATGCTTTACATAGTCGTTGTTGCTCATTGAGTGGAAGGTACCATGTCAAAGATACGTATCGGGTGGATTGACCACCATCTCTACACCCACCACAGCCAGGTTTTTTTGCCCCTGATCCGCGAGGAAATTGGCCAGGGGAAGTTTGAAATTGTTTCCGCATATGAGTCGGATCGAGATCCCGAGAAAGGTGACTGGTGCGCAGAGAACGGTATCGCGCGCGCTTCGTCTCCCGAGGAAGTCGTGGAGGCCAGCGATGCCCTCATGGTCATCGCCTGCAATAATCCGGAAGTCCACCTCGAGCTATCTCGGGTCGCTCTTGCATCGGGCAAGCCGGTGTACGTGGACAAGTACCTGGCGCACACCGTTGAAGATGCTAAAGAAATGGTCACAATTGCGCGCGAGCACAACACGCCACTGATGACTTCATCATCGTTGCGCTTTGCTAAAGAAGTGCTGGAGCTGTTTGAGCGCGTGGAAGGGTCGTTTGATTACGTGTACGCCCGCGGCATGGGGCGCTGGCGCATGTATTACGGCGTTCACACCATTGCGCTGGCCCTGCGGGCGTTTGGTCCACATATCAAGCGCCTTTGCGATACGGGTACGGAGCTCGACCGCGCCGTAGTGCTGGATGACGGCGCCCGCCGCTGTCTCATCACCTGCCACCCGGCCGAAAACCAGGCAGAGGTTTTCCCCTGGGAACTGGGGGTTCGTACAGGCGATAAATTTGATCGTGCTGTTGTGACCGACTGGGACCAGTTCTATAAGAACCTGGTCGCGGAATACCTGAAGTTCTTTGAGACTAAAGAATCACCCATATCCCTGGAAGAACAGTTCGCGACAGTAGTCGTAGAACACGCCGCCGAAGACAGCCGCAACAAAGGCGGCGAGTGGGTGGATTTGCCAAGGCTGGACTAGCAGCCGTCAGCGCAGCGCTTAAATGGAAGTTGAAATAAACCCGGACAGGGTAATCCTGTCCGGGTTTTAACTTTATTTGTATCCGACCACAAAGCTTTTGGGGTTGTTACAGACAGTATGCTCAGTACGGCGGAAGCCAATGTCTGTAAGCCACTGCTCGTATTCGGCGCCGGTGCGCTCGCGGCCGGTAGTCGCCACCATCATGTTAATGTCCATAAACACTGTCGGCGGAGGGCCGGCTTTTTTCTCATCAAACAGCATTTCGGCGATGTAAACGGCGCCGCCTTCGGGCAGTGCGTTATAGATCTTTTGCAATAGTTCAGTGCCTTGTTCCTTGTCCCAGTCGTGAAGGATGTGTCCCAGCACAAACATATCAGGCCCTGCAGGCAGTGCATCCTTGAAGAAGTTGCCCGCGTGAAAATTCACCCTGTCCGCCAGGCCATACTTTTCCATGGTCTCCATGGCCGGCTTTTCTACTGGCGCCAGGTCAAAGATGGTGCCGCGCAGGTGCGGGTTCTTCGGCAATACCGCTGCGAAAAAGGCGCTGGTGGCGCCGCCGACATCGCAGAGATGCTTAAACGGGCTGAAGTCAAAGCGCTCCGCATGTTCACAGGACGCCTCGTAGGTGCTGGCAAACATGGCGGCCATGAAAGAGCGAAGCCCTTCTTCGTCCTGGTAAATGGTTTCAAACGGACCGGCAGGGTTGCCGCCGGGCACGCGCGCCCACTGCGGCCTGGCCTCGCGTACCGCGTGGGGAAGGTTCTGCCACAGCGGGAACAGGTCGCGGCGGATGTGTTCAAAGAACCCGCCGAGGAACCCAGGCTCGCCGGGAATCAGGTGCGTGCGCGAAAGGTCATTAAGACTGTACAGCCCTTCCATATCGCGCTCAAGGAGGCCATAGGCAACCAGCGCGTTCAACAGTCGCTCTACGGTCGTAGCGTGAGGCAAGTCGAGATGGGAGGCGAGAGACTGGGCGTGGGCAGCGCCAAGCTCTTTCAGGCCAACAAAAAATCCGAGTTCATCGGCAGCCAGAATTACCTGGCAGGGCGCGAATCCAAAGATGAGCTGCGTAAGGTACTGCGCGCCGTTAACGGGTTCTGCAAGTTGCGTCATGGTGTTACTCCTGGAGAAAACGTGGTGTAATTGCCTGCAAACTTCAGGCCGCACATTTAGAGAACAATGGCTCCAGATATTTCCCGCGAAACTTGAGGTTTTTTCTGCGACATTGCCGCGGCAAAGGTTACGACGCGATTATTTTTCTCGGGCCGCGGGTTAATCTGCCGCTTTTTCTGTGCGCTGGTATAAGACGTTCATGTCTCGCGGGATGATTTCCTGCGGGTAGTCGGCATTGCTGCCGTCGGGCGAGGAAGTGTCAAACTCCAGTTCAAAATATCCCTCCCGGATCAGGTCTTCCATTCCCAGCCAGCTGTTGGCAATGTGCCGGCTTTCATTGGGCACATACCAGTAATAATCGATCCCGAGGTCGTCGAGCAGGCGCACACGCTCCTCGACGCTTTTCCCATACCCGGCCTGCACCTCCCAGTCGTCCAGGTGGATGATCTTCAGCTTCGGGTCGAGAAGCAGGTGGCGGTTTTCATGGGTAAGAATCCTGGTGCCAGCCGGAAGCATATTGACCCGGAAGATCATGTCCATATCCCCGCCATACTCCATGCGGTAATACCGGTGGGGCGGCATGAAGAGCTGCCGTATGGCAGTGACGGCAAATTGCGGCGCAGGCATGTTTTCGTAAACGCCGGTTTTCTTAAGTTTAAATCCCATTACCGCCATTACCAGTCCCGGCGCCACCGCCACCAACAGGGTTAGTGCGTACAGTACGGCCCTCACGCTGCGACCGCGGCAGTACTGGAAGAGACAGGCGATAAACAGGCCGAAGATCGGCAACACGATGATGATCTGGTACAGATAGAAGTCGGCTACCACGTACGCATAGAACCACAGAAGCAGGAATAAGGCTGCAGGCGCTGCGAGGCTGCGGAAGAAGAGCGCATCCGGCCAGATCGTATCTTCAGAAAGCGGCGACCGGCGGCGAAACACCGCCCGCCAAAACCACCACAGCGCCCACACAGCAAAGCCCGGCATAACAAAGCCCATGAAGACCGGCGACAGCTTCCAGTGCTGGTTTCCGGTCACAAAGTACAGCCAGCTGTTCGACAGCTTTTCACCGAGGGTCCGGCCCACTTTGCCTAGCCCGTCGCCGTTAAGCAGCCATTCGATCTCGGCGCTTTTCATCACGTCCGGGTTCACGTTCTTGCTGGGGAAGATGTTGGAGTAAAAAGCATAGACCGGGTTGCCGGTGACAATCGTATTTCGCACGTACCATGGCGAAGCCAGCAGCAGCGCCAGAAGGCCGCTGATCCAGAACTCTTTTTTGCGCAGAAGCCGAACCAGGCCGGGGCGATATTGGACTGCAATAAAATCGGGGGCGTAGACCGGTAGCGGAGTGCCGGGTTCTGAGAGTTGCCATTCGCGGCTGTGCTGATCGACCGGCTTATACCGCCAGTGCGCCATCACAATTGCCACCACTGCAACTGGCCACAGGCCCCACATCAGGTAATTGATATGAACGGCCCCGGCGGCTACCAGCAGCATGAGGTGGCGGTAACCCGAGAGGCCGTCGCGCACAAGGCGTACGGCCAGGTAAAGGAAGGCTGCAGTGAAGAGAATGGCCAGGGAGTAGTTGCTGGCAAATTGGCTGTAGGATAGGCCGTAGGGCACTGCGCGGGTGAGCAGTACTGCGGCCATGGAAACAAGGCGGTTATGGGTCAGTTCAAGGGCGGTGTAGTACACCAGCACCAGTGCTGCCGTGGTCGCCACGGGGGGCAATAGCTGGGCGAAAGTGTCGCTCCAGTAGCCGGCGAGGGCGGCCGTCTGTGTGGTCAGAACTTCATACAGGTGAGGGTAGTTTGCACCAAGGCCAACGCCCACTTGGCCCACAACCTTCACCGGAAACCCGCCCTGCAGGTACATGTCGCGAGCGTAACCAACGTAAAGGATCAGGGAATCCCAGTATGAAACCGGCTCACCCACAGCGTGGAGCAGAACGAAGAACGAGATCAGCGAGAACAGTAAAATGTATAGGGCCATCAGCAGGCGGGGGGCCCACGATGTAAACGGCGGAAACTGGTGGTGAAACCAGTCGCGCGCGCGCTGCTGTTGCTCCCGCGGCGAAAGCCGGTTGTCAGCGGAAAAATCCTGGAGCCTGTTTCGCCGGCGGTAGCTAAAAATTCCAAGTATGATGCCCAGCACCGCGAAGCCAAGCCACATACCCGCGACCCACGGCTGCGTCAGGCGGTTTGCCAGGCCGAGGAGTTCGCCGGCAATTCCTATGGCACCGCAGCCCAAAGTCAGCGCCAGGCATAACCGCGCCCCCGTGAGCATAAAGACGCGGAAGGCGCTCAGCAGCATCCAGCCCAGCAGCGTATAGGCGCCAATCATCCCGGCCGAGATGGCCAGCTCCAGCCAGGGTGCGTTATCCCAGTAGATGTTATAGGGGGCGAAGAGGTTTTTTAGAATCT
>JAKFFN010000341.1:0-3074 GCA_036675025.1 Candidatus Sumerlaeales bacterium
GCCCTGTTCTATTATGGCGGCGCGGGTTTCGGGGCTCTGGAGTAAAGTGGTAATGGCCTGGGCCATGGCATCCACATCGCCAGGAGGAACAACGAATCCATTGCGGCCGTTGTCGATGACCTCGGGTATGCAGCCGACAGACGTGGCGACGACGGGAACGCCGGAGGCCATGTATTCGTAGGTCACGCGGCTTGAGCCTTCGCTGCCGAGGGACGCAAGCACGCCCACATCGAGCGACGCGGTGACCTCATTCACATGGGGAAGCCAATCGCGTATGATGACGCGATCCTGAATGCCAAGTTCAGCACTGAGGTTTTTCATGCGGTCCTGCTTGTGCTTTGGTCCGGAGCCGGCAATCAGAAATTTAACATTCGGAACCTGTGCGGCCACTTTGGCGGCGGCGCGGATGAACGGCTCCTGCCCCTTTACGCGCTGCAGCCGGGCAATGAGGCCGACGAGAAGTTCGTCATCGGCAATGCCATTTTCGCGCCGCCAGTCCCAGTTGCGCCGGTCGGGATTAAAGCGCTCGGTGTCTACGGAGCTATAGATCATGCGGAGCTTGTCTTCCAGGGCAGGGCGCATGCTGCCGAAGCTGCTGGCGGCTTTTTCTGAAACAGCAAAAATGGCATCTGTGCCGCGCACATGGAGCCAGCGGTTTGACATGGCATTATCAACCGGGTGAACGCGGTGGCGGGTCCGGATGATGACGGGGCGGTTGCGCCAGCCGGCCACAGCTGCTACCGCCAGGCCGTGATCGTTGCCGCGATGGCAATGGACGATGTCTGGCTGCTCGCGGGCGATAAGCTTTCGCAGACGCTTCAGGTCGCGCAGGGTGTATTTGATGCCCCCGTCGAAATGGAACTCGGCCAGGATCGGCAGGTTGCGCTCTTTGGCGCGCTCTTCGGTTACGCATTCCTCATGGAGAATCAGCATGGGCTCATGACCGTGCAGCGCCAGTTGCTCAGCCAGGTCGAGGGTGTGGGCAGCCTCGCCTGTGAACTTACGGGTGCTGTTAATGAGAAACACTTTCAAAGGTCTAGAGATCCATGGCTTTACTGTTAAGGGCAGTTGCACCGCGCGCGCCCACAGTATTCTTTAGTAATAGCGCGCTGTATTTACAAACCACGAAAAGTTTACAAGCTGAAAAAGGCGGGCCCTTGACAAGGTTTCCGGACATTCGCTGCCGGGCTGGCTTACTGAGTATGAAATGGCTGGCCGAAAAAGGCGAAACCAGGCGAAGTGCGCTTTGATCCAGAGGCTGAGCGGAGTTGTGCTGGTTACTAATGGCAATTGCCGGTCAGCACTTAAAGCTGCGCAACTGCTCCATCGTGCCGACCTGCACAACCGGGATATCAGGTACGATGCGTTTGGCGAGGCCGCCGAGTACAGAACCCGGGCCTACTTCAAGAATGGCATCGACGCCGAAAGCTTCAATGGCTTTCATCGTCCTGGTCCACTGCACACTGGATTCCATCTGGAGTAGAACGTTGTCACGGATGGTTTCGCCGGATGTGTGGGCCTCGCCATCGTAGTTGGTTACCACGGGAATTTCCGCATCGCGGAAGAGGGTTTTATTAATGTTTTCGGCCAACGTCTCATTGGCTTCACGCACGAGCGGCGAGTGGAAGGCCCCAGAAACGGCGAGCGGCAGGCATCGCTTTGCGCCGGCATTCTTGCACAGCTCCGTTGCCTTCTCGAGAGATTCCTTGTCGCCGCTGATTACAACCTGGCCCGGCGAATTGTAGTTGGCCACCACAACGGTTCCGCCGGCTTCGCGGCAACAGCGGGCCACTTCGTCGTCGTCGAGGCCAAGCACCGCCGCCATGCCTCCGGGTGCCACTTCTCCGGCGCGGGCCATCAGCCTTCCACGGGTATGGATGAGCCAGAGGGCATGGGCATAATCCAGCACTTTGGCAGCAGCCAGGGCCGCATATTCGCCTACGCTGTGTCCCGCAACAATCGCTGGTTTACAGCCCCTGTTTTCCAGCGCCTTCGTTACAGCCATTTCGTGCATGATTAAGGCCGGCTGGGCGTTAGAGGTGAGCTTCAGTTCGTCTTCCGGGCCCTCAAACATAATTTTGGTAAGCTGCCAGCCCAGGCTCAGTTCCGACTCATGCAGGAAATGGCGCATTTCGTCGGAGTCGCGGTAAAGATCGTGAGCCATTCCCACGTGTTGGCTACCCTGTCCGGGATAGATGAAAGCAAGGCGTCTGGCGGTCATGTGCGGCTGGCTCCGTTAATAAAATTGTGTGTACTACTTCTGTAATTACCGGGCTTGGCAACACCGGTAGGAAACTCGCTTTTTCGTGTTAAACAGTTAAATAGAATGGGTGTTCGGGCACCTATTACTTTATGAACAAAATTGTAATTCCGCCCAATGTAAAGGGCCTTATCTTTGACTGTGATGGTACAATAGCAGACACTATGCCGCTTCACTATAAGGCATACTGCGAAGCACTGGGTGAAGACGCGCAGTATTTTACCGATACTGTGTTTTACAAAATGGCCGGCGTGCCTTGTGTAGACGTGCTGGAAAAATTGAAGTCGGACCATAACCTCGCATTTGAAGCGCAGGTGATGGCGGATACGAAAGAGCGTCTGTTCGGCGACATCATGCACCACGTGACGGCCATTGAAGCGGTGGAGCAGGTGATTAAGGATTACCATGGCAGACTGCCTATGGCGGTGGCCAGCGGCGGGACGCGGGAGAACATCACTAAGACGTTGGAGATCCTGGAGCTGTTGCCTTACTTTGACGCGATGGTTTCGGCGGATGAAGTGCCGAACGGGAAACCGGCTCCGGATATTTTCCTGGAGGCAGCGCGCCTGATCGGCGTGGCGCCGGAGGATTGCCTGGTGTTTGAAGACGCCGACATGGGCATCAAAGCCGCCGAAGCCGCCGGCATGGAATGGGTGGATGTAAGGGACGGCTACGCGCCGCACCGGAAGCTGTAGCGGGAGCCCGAAACAGCAAATGAGACGAGTTTGACGCAAAGTCGCAAAGGCGCAAAGAAACCGCAAAGAAAAGCTTCGTTAGAGTCATAGCTTAACGAGGTTGGCAATTTAGAATGTTC
>JAKFFN010000108.1:0-17647 GCA_036675025.1 Candidatus Sumerlaeales bacterium
GGTTCCACTGGTCGAGCTTGAGAAATTTCCAGCTGCCGCGCTTATAGCCGTTACATTCGCCGCACTTGCAATAGGCGGTTACTTCCATGGGAACCGTACGCTGCTCGGCGTGCGCCCCGACGGGGGCCAGCGCCAAAAGGCAGGCCACGGCGCCGCGTTTCATTATCACGTGCATCAACATGCTCAGCTCCTGCAGTCAGAGAGATTTTCTACGTGAGATGAGCCGTTAATGAACGATGAGAACTGGGATTGGAAGAAGAAATATATCACGTCCTGCAAATTAAAAGACGTTAGATAGTGCCTATGATCAGGGTCTTCGTTAGCCACAAAAAGGCACAAAAGGCACAAAAAAATAGTGAAATGAGTGCTGATCCTGGCTGCTCTGCCGGCGTGTCTCACCGGCAGAGCGACCTTGGTCAATAACTACTTTATTGTAGTGTTCCAACTACATTTCTGTAGTTAATCTGTTAATCTCCGCCGAGCATGCCGCCCAAAGCGCCCAGGACGCTGCCTTCGCCTGCTCCGCCGCCGGCTTTGCTTGGCATTGTGGATGCAATGCGGCCTACAAGGCGGGAGAACGGCATCGACTGGAGCCAGACGCGGCCGGGTCCTGTCAGGGTGGCAAAGAAGAGGCCTTCTCCGCCGAACAGCGTGTTCTTAAACCCACCGACGAACTGGATATCGTAGTTTACCGAAGGCTGCAAGGCTACGAGGCAGCCCGTATCAACCTTTAGTATTTCACCAGGCTTCAGGTCGCGCTGCATCATATTTCCACCGGCGTGGATGACGGCAATACCGTCGCCCGTGAGGCGCTGCATGATGAAACCTTCGCCACCGAACAGGCCGACACCGATGCGTTTCTGGAACGCTATGCCGACTTTGGTGCCATGGGCCGCGCAGACGAAGGAATCTTTCTGGCAGATGAGCTCGCCGCCCAGTTGATCGAGGTGCATTGGCAGCAGCTTACCCGGGAAGGGCGCAGCAAAACCGACATGCTCACGCTGACCGCCGCGGGCGGTGTAGGTGGTTACGAAGAGCGATTCGCCTGTGATGGCGCGCTTGCCAGCGCTCATAAGCTTGCCCATCATACCCTGGTTCTTCTCGCTGGGGTCTCCGAAAACCGTTTCCATCTGGATGCCGTTGGTCATGTACATCATCACGCCCGGCTCACCAATAACGGTTTCGTCAGGGTCGAGGGTGATCTCCACGTACTGCATTTCTTCGCCGTGGATTTCGTAATCGATTTCGTGGGAAATTCTGGAACCACCGGCAGGCATGCTGACAGCGCCCGGTGCGGGAGGCATAGGCGGCACGGCTTCTGACGATATCTTCTGGGCGACTTCGGTCACCGAAGCAGCGGGCTTCCACTCGCTGACGCCCGGACCGTAAACCAGCGCCTGCGCTCCGCCGTATTGCGGAAGTTTCTGCGCGAGTTCATCTAATGTCAAAGGACCAACGCTCTGCCCGTTATGCGCTACGTACCACTCTGGAATGCCCGACATCCTCATGCTCCTGTTTGTGTGTGTGTAAAAGTCAGAATTCGATAGAGTACATACAACTGCGCGGGGCATGTGCAAGGGCAAGATTCGAAGTAATTGTGCCTGAGCTGATTAGGAGGCCTGGCCGCCTGCCATGGCTTTCATCACGCGAGGTTCATTGATGTCATCACCGCGGAGAGTCTCGGCATGTTTGCGGTCGCGCATCACCACCAGCTGTTCGCTTACGCGTAGGGTTTCGTCGAGTTCCGATGAAATGAACACGACGGACATCCCGTCGCTACGGAGACGGTTCACAAGCGCCTCGATTTCCGCCTTGGCGCCTACGTCGATGCCGCGTGTGGGTTCGTCCATCACCAGGAGGTTCGGGTTAAAGGCCAGCCAACGGGCCAGAATGGCCTTCTGCTGATTGCCGCCACTCAAGTACCTTACAGCTTTCTCGCCATCGGGCGTGGCAATGCGCAGGGCCTTAATGTACTCATCAGCCATCGTTCGCTGCTTTGCCTTGCTGATGGGTCGCCACCAGCCGCGGCGGGTTTGCAGGGCCAGCACAATGTTTTCGCGCACGCTCAGGTCGGGTATGATGCCTTCAACCTTGCGGTCTTCAGAGCAGAAACCAAAACCCAGTTTCATGGCTTTGCGCGGGCTGCCGATTTTCACAGGATTTCCACGAAAGAACCAGTTACCGCGCGTGGTTTTGTCGGCGCCAAATATCAGGCGTCCTGCTTCTGTACGGCCGGATCCTAAAAGACCCGCAAGCCCGGTTGTTTGACCGGCGTGGAGGGCGAAGTTGAGATTCTGAACGCTGCCTTTACGTCCTGCATCCCGTGCCTCCAACAGGGGCGTTTCTTTTTCCGACTTTTCGCTGTCTCCGGCGCGGGCTTGTTCAGCTTCCTTCTCAATAGCCTCCATAACTTTAAGCTCTCGGCCAAGCATGTGCGCCACGAGCTGCTCGCGGTTCAGGTCCGCGGCGGGCCACTCGCCGATAAACTTGCCGTTGCGAAGCACTGTGAGTCGATCACTTACCTCGTAAACCTGGTCGAGGAAGTGGGTTACGAACACCAGGCCCAGTCCATCGTCGCGCAGTTTACGCATCACCTCGAAGAGCCGCCGGACCTCGTCCGGATCAAGACTGGACGTCGGTTCATCGAGTACCAGCACTTTCGCATCCACGTCAAGGGCGCGTGCGATGGCGACCATCTGCTGTACTGCCAGGCTGTAGGAACCAACCGGTTTCTCGACATCAAGCTTGAGGCCCATGCGGGCCAGCGCGGCCTCGGCCCGGCGCTTCATGGCGCGATAATTGACCAGGCCCGGCAGGCCGAGTTTTCGGCCGAAACAGATGTTCTCGGCAACGCTCAGGTACGGTACCAGGTTCACTTCCTGGTACACCATGCTTACACCCAGCCGCTGTGCATCCGAAGGGGACTTCGGTTGAATGGCTTTTCCTTCAATACGAATCTCGCCAGAGTCGGCCTTATACACGCCGGTGAGGATCTTCAGCAGCGTAGACTTACCAGCGCCGTTTTCTCCCATTACGGTGTGGATTTCCCCCGAGCGCACGGTGAGGTCGACGTTATCCAGCGCCTGCACGGCGCCAAACCGTATAGATATGTCGCGCATCTCAAGCAGCGCACGGGATTGGGGTGTGAGATTCGTACTCATGGAAAAGCCTTTCACAACTCTGTTTCAATTCCTGGACCACCGGCTGTGGCAGGAACATAAAAAAGCCGGGCGACAGCTTTAGCAGCAGCTCGCCCGGCCTGATGAACTAATTAATACTTACGCTCCGGAAGCAGCTGGGCAGCGTTTGACTGATCAATCAGCTGGTCTTCCACGATGGTTTTCTTTTCAAGCTCTTCGCCGGCAACTGCCTTTTCTACGGCGTCAAAAGCTGCAGGGCCAAGCAGCGGGTTGCATTCTACCGTGCAGTTGGCTTTGCCATCAGCAATGGCCTGAACCATATCCTTCATGCCATCGATGGAGACAATCAGGATATCGGTGCCCGGCTTCTTGCCTGCTTCTTCAATGGCCTGGATGGCGCCAAGGGCCATGTCATCATTGTGAGCATACACAGCGGTAATGGCAGGATCAGCTTTCAGGAAAGCTTCCATAACTTCCTTGCCCTTGCTGCGGTTGAAATCGCCAGACTGGCTTCGAGAAATTTTCATGTTCGGGTACTTGGAAATAGCTTCGACAAAGCCTTTATGGCGATCATTGGCGGGGGCGGCGCCGGCCGTTCCCATCAGTTCCACAATGTTAGCTGTCTGACTGGTCTTTTCCGCCAGCCACTCCCCTGCACGGCGCCCTTCTTCTACGAAATCCGAAGCAATGAGGGTCGCATACAAGGATTCGTCAGACACGGTAACGCCGCGGTCCACGAGGATCACAGGGATCTTAGCCTGTTTAGCCTGGGTCAGCACCTGCTCCCAGCCGGTTTCAACCTTCGGCGCAAGAATAATAGCGTCAACCTTCTGCGCAATAAATGACTTCAATGCGGAAATCTGGTTTTCCTGTTTGCCCTGCGCATCGGAGAATTTCAGATCTACGCCACGCTTCTCGGCTTCGTCCTGGATGCTCTTTGTCTCGGCGGTGCGCCAGGGGTTTTCCGCGCCAATCTGCGAAAATCCAACCGTCAACTCTTCGCCGCCAGCCTTACCGCCTTCAGCGCCGGCTCCGTCGCCGCCTTGTTTCTCACCGCAGCCAGCCAGCATAAGCCCGGCAAAAACCACTGACGCCAGCCCCGTAACCAGGCGGCGCTTCATGAAGCTCTCTCTCATCAGGTATCCCTCAATCAGAATTTCACAGTTTTACATGTGACAAGTACGTGCCAAATTCGGTTGCACTCAAGTGCTTTTTCAACCTTTAATTCCGTGATAAGCAACCTAAAGTAAGTGTTAGCCAAAAGCTACAGGGGACGTTGCAGCACCGGGTAGGTCGGGCACTCATGCCGCCCGGCCTCAACAAAACGTTGATTACTTACACGCCCTGCTGGCGCCTTGTGAGTTCCAGGAAGAACTGTTTCAGATTTTTCCGCTGGGGTATTACAGCTTTCGGCGCACACCCGGCTGCTGCCAGCCCGGCTACAATTTCGCCAGCCATACCGTGGCGCAACCTCACGGCCAGCGACGGATCATGCTCGGCCGCTGCCGCTGCCGCGTGAAGTTCGGCTTCTAGCACTTCCACACCCGTCTTGGACATGAGCCACGCCAGCGCCTTTGCCTGTGACTCGGCCTGATCAAACACCAGCAGGTGGTCTTCCTTGTTGAAGAACAGCAGGCTGCGCACGTGATCACATGCGACGAGTATGCCCTGATTGATCACGGCGATCCTGTTACAGTTCTCCTCCACCTCATGGAGCAGGTGGCTCGAGATAAAAACCGTCATGCGCTCTTCCTGTACCAGCGACCGCAGGATCTCCCAGACCTGCGCGCTGCCTTCAGGATCGAGGCCATTGGTGGGCTCATCCAGCAGCAACAGCTTTGGCTCATGCAAAAGAGCCTGGGCGATTCCAAGGCGCTGCTTCATGCCGTGGCTGTACTCGCCCACCTTGTCGCCGCCGCGCCCGAGCAGACCAACCTTGTCCAGTACATAATCGATACGCCCCCTGGCCACGCCGCCGTGGGTTTTCGCCAGCACCTCGAGATTCTTACGTCCTGACATGTACTCGTAGAACGCGGGCGTTTCAATGAGCGCGCCCATGTGCCGCCGGATTTCGGGGCCGGCAGTATGGGGACGTCCAAACAGTTCAATGCTGCCCGATGTCGGGCGCACAAGCCCGCTGATCATGTACATGGTAGTAGATTTGCCGGCGCCGTTGGGGCCGAGGAAACCGAAGATGTCGCCCTCATTTACATCAAATGAAAGTTCGTTAACGGCAACATGGCGCCCGAAGTTTTTTGTAAGTTCATGCAGGCGAAGAATCGGCGCAGCGCCGGGCGTGGGTGTATCGGCTGTCATACGGGAGTTGTGTTAACATCCGGAATCAGGCAAGCAAGGGAAAGTAGAAGGGGCCGCTGCGCGGCTAGTGAGAAAGTGAGAAAGTGAGAAGGTTAGTCAGTTGGATCCATTATTTCACTGCGTCGCTCCATCCGCACGCACCAATATGCAACACTTGCTCCATATAACATGCCGGTCACACAGATTGTCATAAGGGTGTCAATGTCTGTGGTAAAGGTGGCAGGCGCCAGGGTAAAATTTATTAACAATACATACGCAGGTCCAAGCAGCAGTCCCATTGTCATCGCCGTCTTCATCGACAGGATTTTGGCGGATTTACTATAGAGTGGCACTAGTATCAGCCATACCACAGCATTAACAAAAATGCTGCTTATCAGCAACCCGTAGAACAGATAGAGCATCAATAGCAACAAACCTTCTCCAATGTCGCCCGCAATAACACCCATCACAGACACTGCAGCTGCAAGAGCTACGGTGGCTATTACACAACCCACATTTGCGCCTATGATTAAAGCTTTAACCCGTGCGCGCCTACGTTCCCCATGTTTTACATACTGTCTCTTAGAGATTTCCATGAAGCGTTGCTTAACGCGGCGGCTTGCGAGTCACAGTGATAACTCTCGGCATCCGCAACGGATATTCGTAGGCAAATTTACCCGCTTCCTGTCTCAAAGTTTCCAGCAGGCTTAGCCTTTCTTCTGGCGTAAAGCTTCGCTGAAACTCGCGATCTTCGGCCTTTAGTTGCTCATGTGTCGTTGTCTTAATTTCCATTTTCAGCTAACCAACCTGGCTTCGCCCGCTCTGCAGCTCAGATGTGAACAGGCCCACAAGGAAACCGTAGAGCGGTCCTGCTAACCAATAATACCAAACAAACCCGGCAAGCTGTCCGTGGCTCCAGGATTCCCTGTTTGCCAAATCTAAAAAGTTATAATCCCACCCGCTCAAGCCCGCAACTAAGAGGCTCAAGAAGACAATTGCGGCAAGGCCTCCCAGCGCGCCGGCAATCGCAGCCTGTACTCTCCCCGGGCTATAACCGCATAGCAGGTATGCAGGTAATACTACCAACCAGACGAAACCGTTCACAACCACAAGACTGATAATCAGGGAATAGATAAAGAAAATCCCAGCAGCCTGCAACGACTGAAACCCGGCGCCGTGTACTAAGGCCAAACATAATCCGATGAGGCCCATTCCGATACTTCCGCAGATGACCGCCATTTGCGTGGCCTGAATAAGAGCACCTGCTTTGCGCTCCCGTACCGAAGGCTGTATATCCCAGTCTTCTTCCATCACTGCTTCTGAGCTGCAACCTCTAAGGTAAACATATACGGGGCTCATTTACAGTATTCCGCCGCTCAAAAACTGCAGTAAAAAATCCAATCGTGGCTCCAATGACAGCAGCTATACCAAATGATCCCCATATAATGACCCCCTGATCACGTGAATTATAATGTTCAAAATCACCAAACGCAAGTAACGCCGTATTGATAGAACAACCTAGTATTGCACCGGCGATACTACCAACTGCCGGGGAAAGCGGAGTGCTGACAAAGAGGTAAATTGGAAGTACGCCCAACAGAACAAGCGCAATGTAGAATCCCCAGACAAGTAAGGAGAAAAAGAACGCAATCACTGCCCCACTCATTGAAACTCCCATAATAATCCCAATCGTGCAGGTTATCAAGCTTCCGAATACGACGCCAATTAGTCCAGCTTTCGTCAGGCAACGCAGTTTGTGTCGTCTGCTAGCTACGGCATTCTCCATAGCTATTTCACATTTCCGAACTGAGATAATATCTGTGCGTAGTGGCTGAAATATGCACTTCCTACCTCCGAGGTTGCGTTTCGAGTACACATGACTCTAACACAAATATCATCGTCAAGTTTATCTGGCTTAGCCGACAGGAACCAGCACTATGTCCGAAGAAATCTCCGCAGAAATCTTTTCCTTTGTTCAGCGCGTTGCCCCGTCGCTTGGACCGATTTTGCATCTTGAGCAGATCCCCAGCGACAATGGCATGGACACGTGGGACGTCGAATGTGCTCCGGGCAGGGTTATTCTGCGTGGAAACAACGCCATAGCCATTGCCGGGGCGCTTACCCATTACCTGCGCCATGTTGGCGGTGTTGAGCCACTGTCGTCCCGCCCGCTCGCCGATCCGCCTCCGACTCCCGAGTACTCGGCCCTGGGCACGTCACCCCACCGCTGGCGGTATCACCTCAATTACGTTACGTATAATTACAGCATGTCGTGGTGGGACTGGCCGCGGTGGGAGCGCGAGATTGACTGGATGGCGCTCCATGGCATAAACATGCCGCTGGCTCTCACCGGACAAGATGCCATCTGGCAGCGCGTTTACCGCTCGTTTGGACTGACCGATAAAGAGCTGGCTGAATTCTTCCCCGGGCCCGCCTACCTCGCCTGGCATTGGCTTGGCTGCCTGGATGGCTGGGGCGGGCCTCTTCCCCAGTCATGGATAGACGATCAGCTTGCCCTTCAGCACAAAATTCTCGACCGCCAGCGCGCCCTCGGCATGACGCCCGTACTGCCTGCCTTCAACGGCCACGTACCGTCGGCCCTGGCCCGGGTCTTTCCGGAGGCACAGTTTGCAAACCCGCAGTGGACCAGTTTCCCCGCGGTCACCAATCTGTCGCCTGACGATCCGCTGTTCATTGAAATCGGCAAACGGTTCATTACTGAATATACCGCGGAATTCGGGACCGATCACGTTTACTCTGCCGATGCCTTTATCGAGATGCGCCCGCCCAGCAACCACCCCGTGTACCTGCGCCAGGTAGCCGCTTCTATCTATGAATCGATGGCCGCGGCGGATCAGGAGGCAATCTGGCTCATGCAAGGTTGGATGTTCCACTTTGTGGCCGAGTTTTGGCAGCCGCGGCAGATTGAATCTTTTCTTTCAGGAGTGGCTGACGACCGGATGATCATCCTGGATTTGTGGAGCGAGATGAACCCGGTCTGGCAGAGCACAAACGGTTACCACGGCAAGCCGTGGCTGTGGTGCATGGTGCACAATTTCGGCGGTAACCACAGCATCTTTGGAACCCTGCCGCGGGTAGCGGCCGGACCGGCGGAGGCGAGGCGTCACCATCTAGGTGCGAACATGCAGGGTACTGGCCTGACCATGGAAGATACGCTCCAGAACCCTGTGATGTACGACCTGTTTACCGACCATACATGGACCGCGGACCCCATTGACCTGGACTCTTGGCTGCCGGCATGGGTGACCCGCCGGTATGGCCAGCAACACCCTGATGCGCTCCTCGCGTGGGAAAAGCTGCGCTTCAGCGCGTACTCGGCGCCCTTTATGAAGACCGGCGGCGGTGCGCGCAGCATGGCAACCGCCCGCCCGAACCTGGCTCCTATGACCCTGGGCACAAACGTGGAGGCACTGTATGATCCAAGGGCAGTCATTCAGGCAGCAGCCCTGCTGGCTTTTGCCGCAAAAGATCTCCGCGACATTGACGAGTATCAATATGATCTTGTGGACGTAACGCGGCAGGTGCTGGCAAACCACGCCAACGAACTTCACGCGGCCATGTGCTCTGAGCGGAACTTGCATAACCAGTTCGAGGAAGTGGAATATCGGGAAGCCTTCCTCTCCCTACTTGATGACCTCGACCGGCTGCTTGCTACGCGCAGCGAATTTCTGCTTGGCACCTGGCTTGAGGACGCGCGGGCGCGCGCTCATACTGCGGACGAAGCTAATCAATACGAGCAGAATGCCCGCAACCTGATAACGCTTTGGCACGATGCAGAGCACTCGCAACTGCAGGACTATGCGTGCAAGCAGTGGTCTGGGTTAGTGTCAGATTTCTACAAACAGCGCTGGCTGCGCTTTTTCGCCTATCTGGATGATTGCGATGATGCCGGAACTGCCCCGAACGTTGATGATTTTAACGCGGAGCTTCGCAAATGGGAATGGAAATGGACGCAGAGTCGGATAACATTTCCCACTGCACCGACAGGAGAGGCGGTCGCAACTGCCATCTCACTGCTTAATAAATACATCAACCTGCAGATGCCGGAAGATACTGCTCTCTCTTAAAAATTTAGCTACACCAAACCGCGCACCGCAAATCCTTTATTCCGGCTGCAGCTCTACGATCGCCAGCAACTGGTGCCACCAGTGGGTGCCCTTGGAAATAGCGTCGCCCACCTGCCGCTTCTGGCTGCGACCCAGGCGTTTGGTGTACTTTGCCAGCTGACTCAGGCAATACACGCCCTCGAACAGCGGGACTAAGCGGCGCGTCAGTTCCGCATCCCCGGGTGAAACTTCCGCCAGGTAAGCTTCATCAAACGCCCGCATCAGTTCATGCTGAGCGCCCAGCTGACTGTAATGCACCGTCACGAGATCATTTGCAGCCATACCCCATTCAAGGGTTGTAATATCAAGCAGACAGAACCGTCCGCTCGTTTCAAAGATACAGTTTTCCCTGTGGAGATACCCGTGCACCAGAGAGAACTCCCGCTGGGCATTTAGCTCGGTGCGCCACTGGTTAAACCACCGGCGGACGCGCGCCACATTTTCCTGCTGACCCTTGAGGATTGGTCCGCGCTCAGCCTGTGTGAGCTGGCGCTCAATGCGCCGCAGCAGCACGTTGCCGTACTCCTCTGTGCGTGGCAAGGCGATTGCTCCCCACACCTGGTTTTTCACCCGGTGAAGCTTGGCCATTTCTACAGCGGCCGCGCGCAGATTCTCTTCCGTCAATTGACCGGGTTCTTTGCTGCAGCCCTCGATAAATTCTTCCACAAGGAAAAGCGCACCATACTTCTTAGGACTTTCGGTCCGGTGATAAATCTGCGGCACCCGGATGCCGTGCCTGGCCAGTAGCGTCGCCGCCTTGTAGTGCTGTTCGGCGTCATACCGCCGGCTCAGTGGATAGGCCCTTAGTACAGCTTTAACCGGGCCGATCCGCGCGAGACGCACTACAGACCGCAGCCCGCCTAGCGGAACTTCCAGCACTACCGGCTCCCCTTCGTACTGCTTGTGCGGATCAAGGATATGCGCAAGCTCGCGCTGAGCGAATCGTTTGGTTACAACTTCCATATGGAAGACGTTTTGCGATGTCCAGTAAGCCTTTTTATGGCGCCACATGGGGCCGAGGCTTCGACCGAATCGCTCCGCCTCGTCGAATCCGGCGGCAGACATCTCCACCAGGAAGTTATAAAGCCTGTAAAATGGTGTCTCCACCGCAACAGCGCTCAGTAAAAATCCAACGGGCAATGAGCCAAGGTAAATATCAGACATCCAGGTAAGGCCAGCCACACACCGCAGCAAAGGTGCGGTCATCCCGACAGCCAGCGCCACCAGCGCACCTTTTACCCGGCCCAGGCGAAGCAGCAGAAAGCCCGCCGTAAAAAGAATAACAGCTTCCATGTTCGGGAAGCTTCTCTTGTCGGTCAGGTCTGCATCTTTGTCATACATCTTTTCGAGACTGTTAAAAATGCCCAGGTTTTGCAGCTCAAAGGACGGGCTTGCGCGTCTGAAGACGTCGTCGAGAAGAGAATCGATAAGAAAGTACGGGCCGATTACTGCACCGGCAAACAGCAGCGTGCCCAGCATGCGTGACTTCTCCAGCCGCGTGGGCGACATGACAAGCGCAATAAGGAACCACACCACCACCAGGATGGCAATGCGTTCCTGCCCGTCGTCATCCGAGACCAGCAGCACAAACCGGTCGATAATCGGCGACATTCCCGCTGCGCGGTTAAACCATTTCGCTGCCGCAAAATCTATAGCCTGTATCGTATGATTAATTACCGGTATCAGGCTAAGGATCAGCAATCCGACGCAGATAACCACGGCAACCCACAGCGACTGCCAGTTGTGCTTATTTACCCTGGAAACATCCATACTTTACTCACTCAGATTGCCTAATAAGCCACCTGCAATACATTAGTAACTGCCTCCCATTTACTCCTCAACCTTAAAGCGGCAGGGTGAATGACTGCCACA
Organism: Candidatus Sumerlaeales bacterium; assembly: GCA_036675025.1. Classification (GTDB taxonomy): domain Bacteria; phylum Sumerlaeota; class Sumerlaeia; order Sumerlaeales; family Sumerlaeaceae; genus JAKFFN01. Next base: position 11,435 of record JAKFFN010000108.1, read on the forward strand.
GGAAGATTTAGTCATTCGAATGAAGCACGACCATCATCCCTCTACTACCAGTGCGGGTCTTAACCAGGCCGCTGAGAATGGAAGCGAAATCCGCGCGTTTGCCGGTTGGATGGGGCTGGTTATTATCGCCTTTGGAGTCGCCGTGGCTGGCTACCTGCTGCTGCGCATAGGCGAGGTGGTGATTGACCCACGCGGGTTCGAGACGCAGGTTGATCGGTGGGAGTTCGTTGTTCGCGGCCGGGTGTCTGATGCGCTGCCGGATGCGTATGAGACCCCAGAACGCACCATTCCCGCTGCTGTGGCCCCCGCGGAGCCTGTGCCGGAAACAGAAGGGACTGCGGGCACTGCTGGCGCGCGACCTTCAGCACCGGATGGCCAGGTTGGCGATGTCGAAAAGATGGCGGAATTCGTAGGGCGGGTATCTTCCAAATCGGCACGTCCAGCTGCCCTGTTCCTGCTCGTGATCATCATCACGATTATCGTGCGCATCATAATCGCCATCATAAATGCCGGCATCAGGCTTGTCTACGTTACCGCCGGTGAAAAAGAGTACATGAAGCGCATCATAGAAGAACTGGTTGACCAGCGCCGGCAGTAGAAGCTTACCCCCTCTGAAGTGTGACTGTCGCCCTAAAACTGGGCTTGCATCTTGGAAAGCGGGCAGTACATTCTGTACGCAAGACCGGAGGAGTATCTCAATTGGACCGATTCTTTATTTGTAAGATCCTTTGTGCATTTCTTATGTTAATGGCGTTTAGCTCCGGGCCGGCTTGTGGCGCTTATCAGCTTGTCCTGGATGGTGAAGACAGCGCCTTCCGCGTGAAATCCGGCACGTGGGCGCTGGACAAAACGGGCAGCTACCAGGGCAACTACCGCTTCAGTGCGGTTAAGGGCGCCGGCAATTCGCTGGCCGTCTGGAACATAGATGCCATACCTGACGGAACATACCTGGTAGAGTATTATGTGGATACCGGTGACTACGCCTTCGCCGCGGAGTATGGCGTGGAGCACGATGCCGGCGTGACGACGGTGACACGGTCGCAACACAATCGCCCGGCTGGCTGGTATTCTATCGGCTCCTATTCGTTTACTGGAGCGGGCCGGATTACGCAGACGGACAGATGGGTGGGCGTGGGCACAAAGGTTATTGCTGATGCTCTGCGCATAACGCTGCAGAGCGCGCTGCCGGTTGCTCCGCCGGCCAACTCTGTGGCGCCTGAAGTGAGCATTGTCGTTGACGATCTCGGGGCACTTAATCCGACACAAAACGGCACCTTTACCCATACGTTGTTTACCCAGGCGCCGGACATCACTTACGCGGTTTTGCCCGGGCTGACTTACACTAACGCTGTAATGTCTGATTCCAACTCGAAGGGCATCGAAACCATGCTTCATCAGCCGATGGAGTATTACGGATTGAACCCCGATCCAAGCCTTGATCCTAAGCGCCTGTATGTGGCGAATAATTCCAGCGAGATTATCAGCCGGCTTAACACTAACCTGGAAAGCCTGGCGCCGTACATCTGGGGGATGAACAACCACCAGGGCAGCCTTTTCAGCCAATACCGAACGGGGCTGGAAGTGGCGCTGGGCGAGATCAGGAACCGGAATTTTTACTTTCTCGACAGCCGGACAATCTCGGATTCGGTAAGCTATACCATAGCTAAGGAAAAGGGCATTCTTGCTGCCGAGCGTGATTTGTTTGTAGACGGCAGCAGCCAGGCAAACACTGAAGAATTGATCAAGTCGGTGGCACAGCGCGCCATCTATGCGCCTAATTACAACTATGTCATGATATGCCACCAGCGTCCTGAAACTGTGCCTGGTATCCTTACGGCGCTTGTTGCACTGGAAACCAGCGGCGTGGCTATCCGTCGGCTTGATCACAACCTGCATTACATTATGGAAGTGGACAACGTGCCGGCGGGGGCGAGCGTAAACACGACAGGATTCTGGAACACGACCACTTTGGATATGATCTCACATGAGCTTAGCGATGGCGATGCTCTTGTCGGGTCAAACAGTTCGGCCGGTTCCGTGGCTTTCACCCCGAACCTGCCTAATGCCGGTTACTATCGCGTGTTTATCGGTGCGGGGTACTCCTCGAACCTGGGGAACACGCAGATTTCTATTAATCACAACAGCGGGACCGACAGCAAGGTTGTGAATTTTAACGCGGTCACGAACCGGTGGGCGTACATTGGACGCTACGGATTTGATGCCGGAGCCGGCGCGAACAACGTTACGTTGAATCGCCTGTTCACGTTTGGCGGAAACGTGACAGCCGACGCCGTTAAGTTTGTTTATGATGGTGCGCTTAACACGGAAGTTGAGGACTGGACGGATTACTAGAAGTTAAAGGAGAGCTTTGGCCGCAGGCACTGCTTCGCCACCCGTCATATCGATCTTTCGCCGTTAGAACGAACTTCCGGATTTCAGCGCTGGCAGCGGCAACTCTGCCACCTTCAGCCGGTTTAGGCCGTCTTTCCGTCCCTGGCCGGCGCAGTAGCTCAGAATCAGCCTGTCTTCTACGAAGGTCATGCTCGTGTAGCAATACCAGCCGTTGGGGTCAGGCTCCAGTACAATGGAGGTAGGGGTGGTGCGATCGTCCTCGTCTACTATGGCCAGGCACAGTGGCGTCCTGTTTTCCTCGGCGTACGGGTGCTGGCCGCTATGGTCGTTCCATATTATCACGAGCTTGTTGGTGTCTGGCAGGCGCTCGATAGTCGCCGGACTGCGGGGTGATGCCAGGTTGCTTTGCATGGGTTTGCTCCATGAGATTCCCTGATCACTGGACTCGCTGAAGTATTGGTAGCCGTGCCCGGTGCGGATGTACATCAGCACTGTGCCGTCAGATAATTCCACCAGCCCGGGCTCCTGCAGCACCAGTTCTCGCTCTGGCAGCGGCGGCACCGGACTGCTGTCTTTGTTCCACGTCCGCCCGTCGTCATCGGAGTAGTAAACAATCATAGCGGCTTTTGGCGAAAACTTGGATATGGTCGTTTCAAAATCCGTGTGCAGCGCTGACGGCACCAGCAGACGCCCGCTCTTAAGGCGAAGCACGCGGTCATTGTTTACAACGTGGTAGCCCGGCAGCGTGGTTACAACTACTGGCTCGCTGAGCGTCTTCAGGTCGTCGTATGACCGCCGGACGAACATGGTGCAGGATGTATGGGACGTGTCTTTACGCAGATAGAACAGCATAATGCCGCTGTCGCGGCTGGGCACCAGCGAGACAGACATGACATTGCGTCCGCCTTCGTTGGGTAGCGCGACCGTGTCCGTGGTCCAAGTTTTCCCGCCGTCGGCGGAGGTGCGCATGGCCAGGTGCGCTTCGCTTTCATCCTGCGTTCCGCCTGAGAACTTCGTGTACACGAGGGCGAGACGGCCATCGCTCAACTTGATGATGTCGCCCTCGCTATTACGCGGAGCATCTTTGTGGGGGTCAATAGTAAGAAGCGTTTTGAGTGCGGGAGCTGACTGCACGAGAGGTCCGGTGGTTTGCGCGTGCGCGCAGGTTTGGCTCACAAGCGTTGCAGCTGTCAGAATGGCGAGCGCCAGGACGCAGTTCCGTAAGTTTATCATGCAGAAAGGCTCAACACCGCCTGGTCTGCAGCGTCAAGTTGTGAAACACTAAACTGTCGTAAATGCCACGCTGTCTCCGTTGTTGTTGTTGGCAAATGGACCCTGTCTCCATCGCTCCCGCAAATCCACCGGATGCGATTCTACCGCCCGGTCAGCCCCTGCCGTGTGCCCAGGACATTGAAGCTTTAGTGGAGCGACACCCCGGAATTGTCTGTGTCAATCTCCCCACGGCCAACACCTTCGATATTGCCTATAACCCCGATTCCATGTCCCGCGGCGATGTCCGGGATTTTGCGGATCAACTCAGCCGCACCTGGCGCCATGATGCCGCCCGCTGCACCCTGCGCCTCCAGGGTCGTGCCTGTGAAGGTTGCGCCGTACGCATTGAGCATAAACTGAAAGAAGTGCCGGGCATCCGGCATGCCACCGCCAGTTTCCTCAATGGAACTCTCTCTGTAATTTTTGACAGCTCCATGCTATCCCCTGCCCAGATTGTCGAGCGCGTGCGGGTTGCCGGTGCACCGCTTCAGATCAACAAAAAGTTTCTCTCCTACTGGAGCCGGGCGCTCGTATCGCTGGATTCCAATCGTGGCCAGGCAGTGCTGGTTGCCCTGGCCGGCGTTGCGATTGTCGCCGGCTATATTAGCCAGGCAATCTTGCCCGGTAGTGTACTCGTACCTCTTATCTGGGGCATTGCCTATGCTACAGGCGGCTACTCCGGCGTGCGCGCTTCCGTACGCTCGCTTCGCATGGGCGTCATGGATATTGATCTTCTCATGGTGCTTGCTGCCCTGGGCGCCGCTTTTATTGGCGCCCCGGCAGAAGGCGCGGTGCTGCTTTTCCTTTTCTCACTGAGCAACCTCCTTCAGGCCTACGCTGTCGGGCGCGCGCGAAAAGCCATTGCCGCCCTGCTTGATCTGCGGCCCGAAGTTGCGCTGGTAAAAGTCGACGGACATCTCATCTCTACTCCCATTGAAAACATCAGTCCCGGCCAGACCATCGTTCTTCGTCCTGGCGAACGCGTAGCTCTCGACGGAGAAATTACCAGCGGGCAGGGCAGCATCAACCAGGCTTCTGTCACCGGCGAATCTATGCCTGTGGAAAAGAAGCCGGGCGATCCTGTTTTTGCTGGTACCATGAACCAGGAATGCAGCCTGGAGGTAAGGGTGACCCGGCCTGCATCTGAATCGACCCTCGCTCGCATGATCAGCCTGGTGGAGGCGGCGCAGGGCGAGAAGGCCGTAACGCAGCGGTTCCTGGAGAAAGCGGAGCAATACTATGCGGCCGGGGTCATCGCGGTTACAGTGTTACTTATCGCGGTGCCACCCCTGCTACTTGGGCATGGCTTTGCTGCCTCTTTCTACCGCGCGATGGCTGTGATGGTTGTGGCATCGCCGTGCGCTCTCATACTTAGCACTCCAGCAGCCATACTTTCGGCCATTGCAGGCCTGGGCCGCCACGGCATCCTCGTGAAAGGCGGGCGGTACCTGGAAGATGCAGCGCTCATCCAGGCGGTGGCTCTGGATAAAACGGGCACCCTGACAGCAGGACGACCGGAGGTTACCGACGTAATTGCTTTGCCCACTGACGGCGAACCAGCAGAACAGGCCGCCGCCCGGTTGCTTTCCATAGCGGCCCAGGCAGAAGGACGAAGCGAGCATCCGCTTGCAAACGCGGTGATCGAAAAAGCCAAAGCTCAAGGCTTGCCTATACCGCCACCGTCGCACTACGCCAGCATAACCGGTCGCGGCGGAGAAGCGACTCTTGTCACTGGCGAGGAAATTCTTTTCGGCAGCCTGAAGCTGATGCACGAACGTCACGCCGGACGGTTTGCAGAAATCGAAGCACTCGTTCACCAGTTAGAAGCCGATGGCAAAACCGTCGTCTGTGTGGCCCGACGAAAGAGTACTGATGTCGTCGCTCTTGGCGTACTGGGTCTCCAGGATGTGCTGCGCCCGGACGCGGTAGCCGCCATGAATGCTTTAAAACGCAGCGGCGTGAAACGCATAGTCATGCTTACGGGCGACAGCGCAGGAGTAGCCCACGCCATTGCCAGACAGGCTGGAATAACCGAAGTGCATGCCGCGCTGATGCCCGAAGACAAGGTTCGGGTTATCAAAGAGATTGCCGCCGAGACGCCAGTAATTATGGTCGGCGATGGCGTCAATGATGCGCCGGCGCTTGCTGTCGCGAATCTCGGAATGGCAATGGGCGCCGCCGGCACTGATGTCGCCATGGAAACGGCCGATGTTGTACTCATGTCCCACGATCTCCAGCAGATCCCCTATTTCCTCGACCTCAGCCGCAAAGCGCGGCGGGTGGTGATGCAGAACCTGATTTTTGCCTCGGCCGTCGTAGTGGTCCTGGTCATTGCCGCGCTCGGCTTCAGCCTGCCCCTGACTGCCGGCGTGATTGGCCATGAAGGCAGCACGGTACTGGTCTGCCTGAACGGACTCCGCCTGCTCCGCCCGCTGCGTACTGCTCCGCCGGTATAATAATGTAATCCAAAAAATCTACCGGTCTGGGAACCGCGCTGCAGCCGTTTCCGTATCTCTACATGAACACAAATTATTGTAATTTGAGGTGATGACCATTGAAGAGACAACACAACAGGAAGCACGCGTTCCC
>JAKFFN010000127.1:0-17621 GCA_036675025.1 Candidatus Sumerlaeales bacterium
TTCGGCCTTATCCGTGGCGCATCGATTCCTGCCGCAGCCGGTGCAGTGGCAGCCGCTTCATTCAGTTCTTCTTTCCGTCGGATCTTACGACGCGCCGGCGGCATCAGCATACCACCTTCGACCGCTTCCACATTCCTTTTATCCTGCGCAGAGCCCCCCGATTCTGCGTCTGCACCTGCACCTGGCTCGCGATACTCTTCCTGCACCACAGGCAGCATGGCCCGCAGACGTTGGGCTTCTACCTTATCGCGAACCATGGTTATATGGCCTTGCTCAAATCGGTCGAGCAGTTGCCGCGCGCGCTGCGAACGCTCGGGCGCCAGCTTGATAATCAGCTCTGCCGCCTTTAGCCGTGCCAGACTGAATTCTTCGGGCAATGGCTCCGTTTTCAAGAGAGTTTCGTAAGCGTGCAGCGCCTCAACGTCATAGCCTTTGAAATGCAGCAGTCGGGCCAGTGCCATGTGTTCCTGCAGTGGCAATGCCACATCAGGAAACTTCGGCATGATAACTTCCCGGTAGAAGTTAATGGCTCGTTCGGCATCGCCCACAAACACCCGTTGGCCAAGATAGATCCGTGCCCCTTCGGCAGATTTCCGGCCTTCCGATTCCAGCTTCGCGACCGACATGCGAGTACGTGTGTTCTGTGAGGTCTTTGCTCCCTCTCGCGTATCATCGCCCCACCGCAGTTTCCAGCCGCGAGTGCCGTTCAGGATGAGTCCGCCGACAATTCCTACGGTAAACCCGCCGCCGATACGCCACACGCTATTGCTGAAAACCTCGCGCACAGCCGGTTCCAGCAGCAGGATGTCCTGCAGCAGCTTATAAAGCATCACCGTAATGACCGGAGAAGATATGCGCGCATGTTCCGGTTGAATTAACAGGAACGCTGCTACGATTCCCATAATGATAACTGTTTCAGTCAGGGCGACGCCAGCAAAGCGGGTAACCATGGTAACAGGCAGCAGCAGGAACATTACCGCTGCCCAGAAGCGAAGATCGTAGTTCACCGCGCCGTAAGCCCGCGAATTTGGAAAGCAAACCAGGTAGGCACCCATTACGGCATAAACCACTCCGCTGAAACCGCCGGTGTATCGCACATCTACCCGCGATAGCCCAACCGGAAAAAACCCATCCAGAGCGGGAGGAATTACCAGGCCTGCGGCAATAATCCAAAGGAACTTCCTGGCGCCGAATACATGTTCCAATAAGTGACCGAACAGTACGAAAAACCATGCGTTAAAGATCAGGTGCAACCATCCGTAATGCAGAAAGCTGCTCGTGATTATCCGGTACCAGCCAGTGGGCGACTTATAATGAAGTTTGCCCGGGCCTACGGCGGTAGCAGAAAGAAACTTTTCGAAGTTTGCCATAGCTTCCACGGCTGTTCTTTTAGCCGCGGTGCTGGCACCCGGTGATGTATCTACGCGGAACAGGTAGCTTTGCGTAAAGAGATGAAAGACAATGAGAATCCCCGTAACCCAGTAAATGACTGGAGTTCGCTTGCCACTGGGCACATTCACACCCCAGAAGACAAGCCCGCTGAAAACAATCGCGGCTAGCCAGGTAAGTGTGATTGGTCCCATCTCAAATGCTCTTTCTATTCCCTGCTAAAACTATTCGAGTGCAACAGAACCACATGAAATGGAAAAGAAAAAACTCAAATTGGTCGAGAAATTATTTCCGGACAAAGTTGCGTATCTCGTAAGTTTTACCACCCGCAGCAGAATCCGGACGTGCGTCCGTAAGCCTTTGTAAATTAGGGGCTGTGGGATGGAGTTGATGCAACGCTGCAATATTGTGCGCATGTCCAATTAATAATCCAGCTTCCCACCTCAGCCCGAACTTAGTCGTGCCTTGAAACGCACCGGGTTAATCGGATCGAAAACCAGGATGTCACTGCCGTGTCTGCTGGTTTGCCAAGGCCCTAGCCTATCAGTTTGAAGTGATGGAACCCCGCATTGGCATTGGGGTTGCGAAGTCTGATACCCGTTAAGGAGCGGTGTGGTAGTACAAAATTACGCTCATCTGTGCTGACTCAATTACAGCTACACCCCAATCAGGGCTGAGTCTAATCCCTGACCGTCAGCGCCCCCAGGGGAACCCAAATATAAGTTAAAACGGAAGGAATAATAACAATGTGGAATTATGGCATTTCGCACGTCGTGAAGGCGGGGACTGCATTAGTGCTAGTCGCCGGAATGGCAGGAACCGGCATAAGTTCGGCGGAAGCAAAACCGACAGCTGATCTGGTAAATAGCATCAACATCACGGGCGTCGCCACCGACGTTGCCAGCGAGACAACGTCGACAATTACCGGTACGGCGACAATCACCGGTATCGAATTTGATCCGGTAACAAACGCTTTACAGTTTACGGGTACTATCTCAGGACTGGCCACAGACAACGGTATAACAACTGAGATACTAAGCCAGGTTTTCAGCACCTCGGGCACTATCGTGGGCGACACCAGCGGCAAGGGGAAGTGCGCCATCCTCAACCTTGATCTTGGTCCACTTGACCTGGATCTCCTGGGCCTGACCGTGGATCTGTCCGAAGTGGAGCTGGACATTGCAGCGGTTCGCGGACCTGGGAAACTGCTGGGCAATCTCCTTTGTCAACTGACACGTCTGCTCGATAGCCCGGCCGACATAATAAATCGGCAGCTTACTCGGATCAACAGTATCATTGGCACCGGCCTTGAGAATGTTGCAGTAACTGGCGTTCTGCCTGAGGGCGGAACGTTCACTGGGTTCCTCACTCTCGATAGCCTGGCTGTAGATAACGACGGCAACCTTGTAATCAGTGCTTTACTTAACGGTATTGCTACGGGCAATGGTTTAACAACAACCGTGCTGAACCAGACGTTTACAACTACGGGAACTCTCGATGGTTCCAACAGCAGTGGTAAAGGCAAAAAGTGTGAGATCCTGACGCTTGACCTCGGTCCGATCAATCTGGACCTTCTTGGTTTGCAGGTTGACCTGAGTGAAGTGATGCTTGATTTGGGAGCAACTACAGGTAGCGGCAAACTGCTTGGAAATCTGCTGTGCGGCCTTACGCGGGCTCTAGATGCGGATGACAAGGGCAAGCCTGAAAAGAAAATCTCCAAACTGAACAAGGCAGTTCAGAAGATCAATCAGCAGCTGCTGAACTAACAGCATTTGAAGATTTTCTACCAGGGAGCCGCAACAACTTCGGCTCCCTGGTATTTTTTTTATATCGGACGGGCGTTATTTCGGTTTAAACAGAATGACGAACTCTTCATTGCTTTCAGTAGCCCCAGATGCAACGCCTCTAACCATGCAAAACAACTCTGTCGCCAGCCGTCCCCACGTCCTGCACGTTTACAAGGATTATTATCCTCCTGTATTAGGGGGCGTGGAAATGACAATTAATCTGCTGGCGGAGGGCTGTCTCCCGCACTACCAGACTTCGGTCCTGGTAAACTCCGGATCCCGCAGTAGCAGCGAAGAAATGATAAACGGGGTAAAGGTTGTCCGTATCAGCGAACTTGGCCGCGCCGCAAGCGCACCGTTCAGTCCGGCTTTTGTCAGTGCCCTTGCTTGCGAAGCAAAAACCGCGGATATCCTCCATTTTCACCATCCCAATCCCACTGGTGACCTCGCCCGATTTTTAACCCGACCTTCTGCCCCCGCAGTAATGACGTATCATAGTGACGTCGTCCGTCAGCGTTGGGCAATGATAGGTTACGGTCCGCTGCAGAATTGGATGATGAAGCATTGTAAGGTAATTATGCCGACCTCTCCCAATTACATGGAATCAAGCACCTGGCTTCAGCGCCATCGCGAGCGCTGTACGGTGGTTCCGCTTGGGATACGGACTGATTCTTTCAGAGAGTCGCCGGATGTGCTTGAACGCGCCCGGCAAATCCGATCCACCTATCAGCGTTCCCTGGTACTCTTCGTCGGGCGCCTGCGCTACTATAAGGGTTTGCAATTTCTCGTTGAAGCTATGAAAGATGTGAATGCGGATTTACTTATAGCTGGCACTGGGCCCATGGAAGATTCACTGCGCCAGCAGGCGGCAGTACTGGGTGTGGCCGATCGAATTCATTTTGTCGGGGACATCGTCGACGCCGAAAAAATTGCCAGCTACTATGCCGCGGATGTCTTCTGCATGCCCAGCCACCTTCGCAGTGAGGCTTTTGGACTCAGCCAGGTAGAAGCTATGCTGACCGGTTTACCGGTGGTTAGTACTCGGATTGCTTCGGGAGTACCCTTTGTGAACCATGATGGCATCAGCGGTTTTACAGTAGAACCAGAAAATCCTGCTGCTCTTGCCGATGCTCTCATCAGACTTCTCAGCGATGACAGCCTACGAAACAGGCTAGGATCACAGGCCCGTGAACGCGCACAGACAGAGTTCAGTGCCAGCCGCATGTGTGAACAGGTAATGGAGGTATATGCCCGGGTGCTACAGAAGTAAGTGCCGCCTCCAGGTACAGTCGGATTGCAGTCTATCTAATACGAAGTAAACGAATACGTCTGGCCCGCAGCTACTAGTAGAACTGCGAGCCGGGTTACGCATTCCCGGCGCGCCCGAGCAACGGTGCCGATCCGAACCTGGTCAGATCTTGACGGAAGCAGCCATAAGGAATAAGTGCCGTGTGATGACGGCGTGTCGGGAATGCGTCACCCGGATTTTTATTGGGTGCTGCTGTGCGCCAGCGTAGTAGTAACTTTTTTAGTTTAAGTCATTTGCATCCGGCGGTTCTTGCCTGAGCTGTTGAAAACGTACGAGATTCTCTGAGACCTCGGCAAAAGGTACACGAGAAGTTCGTTCCAGCCGCGGCAGTCCCGGCTCTCGCCTGAAAAAAGCCGCAGTAGCACGAGTAATCTCACGACCAAGGGCCGCAGCGGCCGGGTCTTCGCCGGGTAATCCGCCAAGCCATCGCGCGTGCATCAGAATGGGGTCGCGCGGGACCGGATCAGTGCGTAGTAGTTCTTTCACGAGTAGCGCCTTCTTTTCCAATAGACCGTGCGCCTTTAGCACCTCATCAACAGCCATGGCATCACAAGCCCCGACTTCATGGATGCCATTGACCACTGCCTTTACGACTTCGCTCGAACTGTCCCAGAACACTGACGGCGCATTAATCACAGGTACCTGGGTGGTGAGGCGGTCCAGGGCCAGGTACGGATACATGTATCCGGCGGCACTGCTGCTGCCCACCATGGCCATCTCGTGCTCCATTACGTATCGAGGCAGTTCTGCCAGGGCCTGGGATGTAGTCATGTCAAAAAGCCGGCTGCGGTTGTTTACAAAGATTACGCCCGTATGCCAGACTCGGCGTCCCCCCGTTGAACTATGGGGATCACCGGGCCGGCGAAGCTGGAACACCGGCTCATAATTGCCACGCTGGTAAGCATAATCCAACACCGAACTAAACGCCATGTCAACCTGCTCCGCATCCATCGCTTCGATTAACAGACCATGGGTGTCAAAGGACGGGGCAATAAGTTCGTCTACACCCGCGTCGATCATTGCAGATTGCACTTCCGGCTGTGCCAGCAGGAACTCTCGCAGTCGCTGAAATACGCCACTTGTAGTCACAGCCTCAGGGTCCTGTCGGATATACCCGATACGAAAATTTCGCTGCCCCCCGGGCTCCGCAGATTCCTGGCCAAATGCGACTCTCCCCATGCAGGCCAATCCCACAAAAGCCCCCCAAAGCCATAACCTGACCAGATAAGATAACATGCACGCATTTACGACTGTGGTTCTATGCAACTTCAAGACAATCCGACAAGAACGTGCCGATACGTGGCATACTCTTCGCTGAGTGACGGATGACAAAACCAACCTTAACTGAAGTCATTAGAAAGAGTTGCCACATCAATGACCGGCTGGAAACACGGTGCTCTCTACGATCCCAACAGCAACACCACTACATTTCGGGTATGGGCGCCCGTGGCAGAGAAAGTACAACTAGTATTGGACGAGGGGGATCGCCGCCGACATGCTGAAATGTCACCTGTTGGTGAGGGATACTATCAGTCGGTGACCAATGCCGGCCCTGGCACCCGGTACATGTACCAGGTAGACGATGAGCCGCCTCGCCCTGACCCCGGTAGCCGCAGCCAGCCCGATGGAGTTCACAGTGCCAGTGCAGTTGTTGATCCAGTTTTTAAATGGACGGACCACAAGTGGTCTGGCATTCCGCTGGAAGAGTATGTAATTTATGAAATGCACGTGGGCACCTTCACAACGGAGGGGACCTTTGAATCTGCCATATCGGAATTATCCCGCCTGAAAAAGCTGGGTATTACGGCTGTCGAAGTTATGCCCATTGCCCAGTTCCCCGGCGACCGTAACTGGGGCTACGATGGCGTCTACATGTACGCTGCTCAGCATAGCTACGGGGGACTGACCGGCTTCCAGAAGTTTGTGAACGCGGCCCACGAACTGGGCCTTGCGGTGGTTCTGGATGTTGTCTATAATCACTTCGGCCCGGAAGGCAATTACCTTTCCTGTTTCGGCCCCTACTTCATTGAAAAGTACCGAACCCCTTGGGGCTCGGGAATTAATTTCGATAGCGCTCACAGCGACGGCGTCCGAGATTTTTTTATCGGTAATGCCGTTTTCTGGATTCAGGATTGCCACGTCGATGCCCTGCGCCTGGATGCTGTTCATGCCATAATCGACACAAGCGCCTATCCATTTCTCCAGCAGCTTACAGCCGCGGTGCATTCTCTTGGTCGCGCCCGTCACCGGCGGGTACATGTCATGGGTGAGAATGATCGCAATGATCCCAAGTTTACAATCAGCACCGATCTCGGCGGCCTTGGCGCAGACACACAGTGGAGTGATGATTTTCACCACGCCCTGCACGGGGTGCTTACCGGTGAACGACATGGCTACTACAAAGATTTCGGGTTGGTGTCACAACTTGCAAAAGCCTTTACTGATGGGTTCGTTTATGATGGCTGCTACTCACCGCACCGCCAGCGTCATCACGGTGCCGATAGCCGTCACCAGGATGGCATTCGTTTTATCGTCTGCTCCCAAAACCATGACCAGGTTGGCAACCGGCCAATGGGTGAAAGGCTCAGGAGCCTTCTCAGTTTTGAACGCACTAAACTGGCAGCGGCACTCCCATTATGTTCGCCATATATTCCTCTGATCTTTATGGGAGAGGAATCGGGAGCGGAATCCCCGTTTCTCTACTTTGTCAGCCATGGCGATGCAGATCTGATCGAGGCGGTACGTCAGGGGCGCAAGAAAGAGTTCCGCGAATTCTTCGCCCGGGGCGAAGCGCCTGATCCTCAGTCTGAATCGACTTTTAACCAAAGCAAGCTGGTGCCCGACCAGGGCAACCGCGGCAAGGCTATTACACGTCTTTACAAGGATCTCATTCAACTCAGAAAGAAAATTATCGCCATGAAGCCATTAAACAAAAGACACACATCGGCCTGGCCAAATGACTTTAATTCGACACTTGTTATTAAACGCGACAGCGAAGAAGAATCAGTTCTTATCCTTTTCAATCTTGCTGAGCAAACCCAGCAACTTTCGGTGCCTGCGCCGTGTGGCGACTGGACCACGCTGCTCGATACAGAAGATAGCATATACGAGGGTTACGGGTCTCAATCAAACGGCACAGTAGAGTGTGAAGGAGAACTGCGTATTACATTGCGTGGGTCATCCGCGATTATCCTGCATCAGAATCAGAACCACCCTTGCCATACCAAATCTCTCTAACTAGAACCTGAATGATGACACAACCACGTTACGTTTGTATCCATGGACACTTCTATCAACCTCCACGTGAAAACCCATGGCTTGAGGCCATAGAGCTTCAGGAATCAGCGGATCCGTTTCACGATTGGAATGCACGCATTACGGCAGAATGTTACCGGCCGAACAGCGCAGCCCGCATTCAAAGCGATGACGGCCATATTCTCGGCATCATCAATAACTACGCACGCATGAGTTTCAACTTCGGGCCGACACTTCTCTCATGGATGGAAAAATTCAGCCCGGAAACCTACCAGGCCATTCTGGATGCCGATAAAGAGAGCCTTACGCGATTCGATGGTCACGGGTCAGCAATGGCACAAGTCTACAACCATATAATTATGCCGCTGGCCAATGAGCGAGACCAGGAAACGCAAATCGTATGGGGCATCCGTGACTTTGAACATCGGTTTGGCCGCAAGCCTGAAGGTATGTGGCTCGCAGAAGCTGCAGTTGACACGTCTACGCTGGAGCAACTGGTAAAGCACGATATCAAGTTTACCGTGCTTGCGCCCCGCCAGGCTAAAGCCATGCGCCCCATTGCGGACAACGGAGCAGATGTGCCCGATGCTGGATGGGACAGCGTAGAAGACGGTTCAGTGGATCCTGCGCGCGCTTATCTATGCAACCTGCCCAGCGGAAAATCTATTACGTTGTTTTTCTACGACGGACCAATCAGCCAGGCGGTTGCTTTTGAAGGTATTCTTAGAAGCGGTGAAACCTTTGCACAGCGGCTGGCATCAGGCTTTTCAGGCCAGCGCGATTACCCCCAATTGCTCCATATCGCGACTGACGGCGAAACCTACGGGCACCACCACAAGTTCGGTGATATGGCGTTGGCCTATGCGCTGCATTATATTGAAGATGCCGGATTGGCCAAGCTCACCAACTACAGCCAGTACATGGAGTTGCATCCGCCGGAATGGGAAGTGCAGATTGTCGAACGGTCCAGTTGGAGCTGTGCCCACGGCGTCAGGCGCTGGAACTTTGACTGCGGGTGCAGCAGTGGCATGCATCATGGCTGGAAACAGCAGTGGCGGGAGCCCCTGCGGGAGGCTCTTGATTACCTGCGAGATGCTGTTAACGCCGCATTTGAAACCAAAGCAGCAGATTACTTCAGCGATCCCTGGAGGGCTCGGAACGGTTACATCGACGTTATCCTCGACCGCAACCGCGAGTCCATTGATCGCTTTGTTAAGGCTTACGCCAGCCGCGCCTTCTCTGAAGAGGAGCTTAGCACCGCACTACAGCTGATGGAAACGCAGCGGCAAATGATGCTGATGTATACCAGTTGCGGATGGTTTTTTGACGAGCTGTCCGGTATAGAAACCGTCCAGGTTATGCAGTATGCGGCTCGCGCTATACAGCTTGCAGAGTCAAGCCTCGGAGTTTCTCTGGAAAAGCAGTTTATCTCACGTCTCAGGGAAGCAAAAAGCAACATTCCCGGCAACCGCGATGGCGAGATCATCTACGACAAGTACGTTAAACCTTCCAAGGTCGATCTCATCCGCGTGGGTGCACATTACGCTGTTACCAGCTTGTTTCGTCCGAAAACCGCTCACGACCATATCTACGCGTTTTCCATTCAAAAACAAGATTGGCAACTTCTTGAAACCGGTTTGCCCCGCCTGGCAGTCGGGCGTGCCCTCGTTGTTAGTGACATTACCCTTGAAAAGCAGAAAGTCACATTTGGCGTCTTGCACCTGGGCGATCATAACCTGACCGCAGGTGTTCGCGGGACTATTTCTGATGAAGCATTTGCCGATTTCAGCACGAAGGCTGGCGAAGCATTTAAAGCTTCGGATCTTCCCACGGTAATTCGCATTCTGGATCAGCAGTTCTTTGGCTTAACGTTCTCGCTTGGGTCGTTGTTCAAAGACGAACGCCAGCTGATTCTTGATGAGATCATTTCGAAGAATATGGAACAGGCCGAAAGTGCGCTGAAACACGTGTTTGAAAACAACGCAGCACTTATGCGTTTCCTGGTAACTGTAGGCGCACCACAGCCCGAAGTTTTGCGTGCAGTTGGAAAGTTCGTCGTGGGTGGAGACCTCAACCGGCTACTTCTTGAATCCATGCCCGAGCCTCAAAGCATTTCACAGATTGCCGATGATGCGGCTGCCTGGAATCTCCAGTTGGATGCACATGGCGTAGAACTTTCCGTGGCCTATGCCATAGAAACACAATCCCAATTGCTTCTCGACGAGTCGACTGACGTGCCGGCAATGCGAACGCTCATTGCAATAACAGAGATTGCCAACCACGTACCCTTCTGGGTTAACTTCTGGCAGGCACAGAACGTCATTTTCCGCCTGATGAGTTCACGTTATCTTCAGAAAAAGCGGAGAGCCGAACTGGGCGATGCCCAGGCGCAGGAATGGGTGAAGCTTTTTCATGAACTAAGCAACCGGCTAAAGGTGGAAATTGATGAGTGAGAACCCACAGCGCTCGACGTTTCCCGCCCACGGTGATTTGTATATCCCCACGGCAACATATCGTCTTCAGTTCCATAAGGATTATCGGTTTCAAGACGCGGAAGTAATGGCTGATTATTTCCAGCGCCTGGGCGTCAGCGATATCTATTCTTCCCCTATCTGGAAAGCCCGTTCCGGCAGCCTACATTGCTACGACGTAACGGATCACACACAGGTAAATCCGGAGCTTGGTGGTGAGCCTGCTTTCAAAGCGCTGGCTGCTGCATTGAGGGACCGACAGATGGGCATCATTGTAGACGTTGTTCCCAATCACATGGGAATTATGGACACTGGCAACCGGCAATGGTGGGACGTGCTTGAGAATGGTCCGAATTCACCTTTTGCCAATTTCTTCGACATCGACTGGCGAGCTTATAAAGAGGAACTTCACGACCGCGTAGAACTTCCCACACTGGGTCAGCAGTTCGGTATCTGCCTGGAAAACGGAGAGCTGAAAGTCAGCTTTAATGAAGATGGTGAGTTTCGCGTCAACTATTACGAGACAGTGCTGCCTACAGGACCTCGGACATGGGTGAGGATACTGGAACTGGTACTGGGCGAACTCAGCCAGCAGATGTCTGAAGACGACGAAAACCTGATTGAATTCCAGAGCATTCTCACGGCTCTAACGAATCTGCCTATGCGAGAAGACCGTAATCCGTTACGCATCCGGGAGCGTCAGCGTGAGAAGGAAGTCTGCAAGCGACGGCTCCGCGATCTAATATGGCGTTCACCGCTGTTTGGCCAGGCAATTGATAATATCCTGAGCGAGCTAAACGGCAGACCCGGAGAACCCCATACGTTTGACACGCTGGAGCTCTTCCTGGAAGACCAGACATATCGCCTTTGTTTCTGGCGCGTAGCCGGCGATGAAATCAATTACCGCAGGTTTTTTGACATTAACGAACTGGCGGCCATTAAGGTGGAGAGACCTGAAGTATTTCAGCATGTCCACGCCCTGATCTTCCGGCTCATCAGCGATGGTTGTATTCGAGGTCTGCGCATTGATCATCCCGATGGTTTGCTTAATCCGCCGCAATACTTTACTGATCTGCAGCAGGGATGCCTGGAAGCTCTGAGGGAAAACAATCTTCGCAGTAATGCCTCCAATGAAGAGTGCGCGGAAAATGCCTGTGCCATGTGGGTGGTTGCGGAAAAGATTTTGGAACACCAGGAAAGGATCCGGCCAGACTGGGCGGTGCACGGAACTACTGGTTATGATTTTCTGAACCTGGTGAACGGGATATTTGTGGATCAGCAAAACAACAGCGCATTTCTGCGGCTTTACAGCCGCTTTACGGGCTCCGGACCAAACTTTCCGGAACTGAAGAACAACTGCAAGAAGCTCATTCTGGATATCAGCATGTCTGGCGAGCTTTATACGCTTGCCCGGCGGTTGGACCGTATTTCAGAACACAACCGGCGCACCCGCGACTTTACCCTGCAGACATTACAGGAGGCGTTAGCCGAGTTCATTGCGGCGTTCCCTGTGTACAGAAGCTATATACGTCCTGATTCTACCAGTGTCGATATGGACGATACTCACTACATAGATAGCGCCATTCGCACAGCTAAAAAGCGCAACCCGTCTACGGACCCGACGATTTTCGACTACATTGGCTCGCTGGTAAAACTGGAAAATTTCGAAAGCCTTACGCCGGAACAGCAGCAGGAACGACTCCAGTTTGTGCTGGCGCTTCAGCAGATTACGGGTCCGGTAATGGCGAAGGGGCTGGAGGATACGGCATTCTATCGGGACTTCCCGCTGGCCTCGTTAAACGAAGTAGGGGGAGAGCCGGAGCGGTTCGGGGTATCGCCGGCAGAGTTTCACGGACGGTGTATTGAGCAGGCCAGGCATTGGCCTGCCAGCATGATAGCGACATCTACTCATGATACCAAACGCAGTGAAGACGTACGCTCCAGGATCAATGTGCTGAGCGAGATACCGCGCCAGTGGGAGCGGGCTATCTACCGGTGGCGCAGGCTCAACAGCCGTCGAAAGCACCAGGTGGAGGGGCACCATGTTCCGACCACTCGCGACGAGTATCTTTTTTACCAGACCCTGCTTGGCATCTGGCCGCTGGAGAATGGCAGCGGTATAACGGATGACTTCGTAGACCGGATGTCTGACTACATGATCAAGGCAACCCGCGAGGCGAAAGTTAATACCAGCTGGGTCAACGTTAACGAACCTTATGAAGACGCATTGAAGCAGTTCATACGTAATGTATTGAACCGGCATAAGTCATCCAGGTTTCTCGATGACATTTCCGACTTTGCCCGGCTGGTCATGATGCGGGGTGCCAATAACTCGCTCGGGCAAATACTGATGAAACTGACTGCGCCGGGTATTCCGGATTTTTACCAGGGCTGTGAGCTCTGGGCTTTCAATCTGGTAGATCCCGATAACCGGCGCCCGGTGGATTATGAGCATCGTGCGCGAATTCTGGAAGAGGTTATAGCCCGGCAGAATGATCCTGCATATCTGACCGAACTGATGGACAACTGGCGTGACGGAAGAATCAAGATGATGGTTACGCATCGCGGTCTGGCGTTTCGCCGCGCCTACAGTACCCTTTACAGCTCAGGAACTTATGTGCCGCTTAGCGCTGATGGAGACCGGTCCGACCAGCTACTTATCTACGCCCAGTACAGTGAAGGTGAACCCTGGGCCATAACAGTTATCCCGCGCCTGCTGACAAAAGCTGAGTTCCCGGAAGACCGGCTTGCAGACCGAGACTTCTGGGGCAATACCAGCATCAGCCTGCCAGATAATGCCCCGCGACGGTGGCATAATATTTTTGCCGGGCATGAGTTGGAAGTGACGGATGGTCAGCTTGGGCTGGCTGAACATCTTGGCCAGTTTCCGCTTGCTTTGCTGGTCTCCCAATAAAGCAGCCGGAAACTTAGTCGGCTAGGGTTCTGTGACTTTCACGCTGGAGAAAAATATGCCTTCGGGCCCTGCGCTTTCGGGCAGCGAAGGATCAAACGCGGAGTTGTAGTAGACGCCGCAGTCGCCTTCGCGGAAGCCGCGGGCGTTTTCTTCTCGGTGGAAAAGTTCACCGTCGAGCTCGTAAGTAACCTGCGGTCCCTTGCAGGTAATGGCGAAAAGATGCCAGCCGCTTTTTTTCAGGCGGTGGCGCTCGTCGCGGTAATCACGAATTGCCCCGTTCATCACGTTGCCTGCGCGCAGGCTGCCATCGTCAGAATCAAAAGCCATGGCCAGGCAGTGGCCAATCTCCGCTTCGTTTTTCGTGTCTGCCACGTGCTGGCCGTTGTCTCTTGCGAAAATGCCGACGCGCTCCCATCCGATTTCCTTCTGGTCGCGGCGCAGGTTGCAGTAGACCCACGCTTCGATTCGGTAGTCCTTCCACTGAGGATCGCCAAGCCACGCGGAACTGAAGTGATGGCCGGGAGCGTATAGGCGGGCAACTGGTCCACCATTGGGCGGTGCAGTAGTAAAGCCATCGGCCTGTGATATCTGGCCCGACTTCACGCTCCAGGGCAGAGTAGGTTTACCGTTTTCCATGGATCCGATAAGCGGCAGTTTCCAATCGGGCCGGTCTCGTGGCATCACGATCATGCGGACGCCCATATTGCGATGGCCGGGGCCTGTGAGCCAGTTATTGCCGAACCAGTTACCGTCGCTGTCGTGAAGGTTGAAGTACTGGAGGACGGTGGTTGTCTCTTCCACTTCGGGCGCCGTTATCTTAAAAGTAACAGTTTCGGTTGTGCCAGGTTCGAGGCCGGAACCGACTTTTGTTACACGCCGGGCGCTCTCCCAACTTTCATGATCGATCAGGCTATCGATGGCGCGGGTGGGTGAACTGTCGGGATCGACAGGCGCGAGGTAGAGTGGGCTTGGCCAGCGCATGCGGCCGTTGTTCACGAGAGTGAATGAGACCTCGGCGTCTTCGCCTTCTGTAAGGCGCAGATCAATGGTGCGCTCCAGCGGGCCGCCGTGGCGACCGACAGCAACTCCGCTGAGAGGCGGCGGCTCCGGAAATGGTTCAGGCCGCAGTATAATGCCGCCGCGCCACATCAGGTTTTTCCAGTCAGTCACAAGGTTGGGTCCTCCGAGACCGTAACCCAGCGCGGACGATGACGGATCATGTACGATAACTCGATCGTCATCTGTGTAGCCGATGGCGAGAATGAAGTGACCGGCGCGGCCCTGGTTAACACCCATTATCACCGGCCGTCCCATGTCGAGCTCGTGCTTCACTGTATCCTTGGTCCACCCCAGGTTGTGCCAGTTCGGCAGAGCGTAGAGTCCATACTGTCGTGCGAGTTCGGGAGCGTTGAACCGGTTATACTGGCAGTGCTTGTGAAGCTCCTGCACGGTGCCGGAAGAGAACTCATGGATGCGGCCCATGAAGTTAAGGGTCATCATGAATGACGTGGGCAGGCAGGTCTGGTCATCAGGCTGCGACATGTACGGCACCGGCAGGTGCACGCCGGCGTTAACGACTGATGAGAGACAAATGGTGGAGACTAATGACATCATTTTGAGAGTGTGCCGCATGTCGCTGATGAACCCTTTCGTTGTGTTAAGATGGATAAGTGCTGAAGCCGATTTCCGCAGTGTCAACTGGCCCGCAGGTGCCCTTTTTAGGCGCCTGTATTTTTGACGGCCTCCGCCGTTGGTTTTGTTATACTTAGACGGCAAAATTTCAAAACTGCCAAACCGCTATTTTTGACGGGTTCCGGCGTTGATTTTATTAGGTTTGCAAAGCCGTCCAAAAAATTTTGCCGAAAAAATTTATTGGATAGATTTCGCCGTCACGATTGTTGCCCTTTCTCTATGCCGCTTTCTTTAACATCAGGGAACAACTATAAGGAAGAAAAAGAGCGTGTCAATTCCCGCACCGACCCTTATTGACCCTTAAAACGCAATTCAGGTAAATGAATGGCGAACTCATAGCCTTGGAGGCGGCGTTGAGGATTCTCACACGGATGCGTTAACTCTTGCAGGTATTCTGATACTGAACTTATAGAGATGATCGCAAGTTGAACAACGATTCATTATTGCCCGAAAAATATAGGCTGATTAAGCCGTAAATGGGACTAGACGGAAGACCCGGCCAAGTTGACTTGCTTTTTTTACGTCGCCAGCGCGAAGGGCCTCCCGAGCTTTATCAAGCTTCAATGCATCTTGAAGAGACAGGCAAGTTTCCCATCCGGGTCCAGGTTCTAGCAACTCAACCGTCACTTCCACCGCATACTCGCCCTCATGTAGCAATTTAGTGCGAAGTTTCATGCTCGGCTTCTCCGAAGAGAATCGCTCCTTTTCCTTTACTCCGACGTTAACTCCAATTGAAGTACATACTCTACGAATTGTAAAAGGCAAATACCCTGTCTAATTTCCGCCGTCTGATTTTTCTGCCGTCGTTCTGGTTTGCCGTGGCGCTGTTACTCCGGCTGCTTTACCTGCTGGAGCAGGGCGGCACCTCTCCCCTGTTTTACCAGCCGATGCTGGATGAACAGGAGGCAAGGGATGCCGCGCTGGCGGTGCTGCGCGGGACCGAGCCGGCGGAGCCTTATTTTAAAGCGCCGGGATACTCGTGGCTGCTGGCAGCAGTTATTGGGATAGCGGGTGATGCCTGGCCGTGGGTGATCCGCGGTCTGCAGCACCTGGCAGGTGCTGGGATCGTAGCCATGGCGGCGGCGCTGGCCGGGCGTCTGTGTCCGCAACCACGGTGGCGTCGGGTGGCAATGCCGGTGGCAGGGCTGCTGGCTGCGGCGTATGGACCGCTGATCCGACTGGAGAGCAACATCTCGTTGGATTTCTGGGTGGTGTTTTTCCAGTCGGCGATGCTCTATTTCCTATGTGGGTTGATGCAGCAGGCGCGGGCGGGCAAGCTCCTTTGGTATGCGTTTGTGGCGGGCCTGTGTGCGGCAGCGGCGTGGCTGACGCGTCCGACTATTACCGTCTTACTGCCGTTTCTGGTGCTGTGGATCTGGCTATGCGTGGGCAAGTTCAAGGGGCATGTGCTAAGTATGCGGCAGGTGATCCTCTTCCTGTTACCATTGTCGCTGGCTATTTCCGGGGTGATGGCGAGGAACTGGCTGGTCTCGGAAGATTCGCGCGCGATGCCCTGGCAGGGCGGGTATAGCCTTTACCATGCGAATCGTCCGGGAGTATCAGGAAGGTATTTTACACAGCAAATCATTGTTGAAGGTGAAGACGCTAACCCGACACGGCAACTTGCGATCAGCGGGTACCTGGATTCTTTGACGACGGAATCGCGAAACGACTGGGAGAAGTCGCCGGATTACTCGGCAGTGAATTCCTACTGGACGTCACGCACCGTGGCAGTGGTGCGGGAAGACCCGCAGCGGTGGCTGGAACTGATGGGAAAGAAGTCGGTGTACCTGTTTACCGACAAAGAGATTTTTAACTACGAGGAGTTTGACCTGCAGCGGGAACTCTCTCCCCTGCTTCGGTATCTGCCGGGCAGGTTTGGGGTGGTATTTCCGCTGGCGCTGGCAAGCCTGGCGGTGTGGGGAGCGCTATCTCCGCAGCGGCGGCGGATGCACTGGCTGATGTGGTTGTACGTGGTGGTGCTGGGTGGCGGCATAGCACTATATTACACAAGCGGCCGAATGCGGATGCCGCTGGCGTTCCCGGCACTGGTGCTTTCTGGAGTGGGTGCGGCGGGGCTGATTTATGTTAGATGGGTCTGGAAGTTTGTGGCGGTATTGTTGCTGGCAGCGGGGGTGGCGGTGTCGTGGACAGACTGGTGGGGAGTGAGGAGTGAATCGATGGCGCATGTGGACCTGGCGCGGATGAGCAATGCCGCGTGGCACCGCGGCCGTTTTGAGCAGGCACTGGAACTGGCGGAACAGGCGGAGAGGCTGGAGCCGAGGTATCCGGGTTTGCCGCGGCTGAAGGGGCAAGCATTTTATGGGTTAGGGAGATTGCAGGAGGCAGCAGTGGAGTTTGAAAAGTCGGTGCGGGTGCTGGGGGATGAGACGTCTCGGAAGAATCTGGAGGTGGTAAGGGAGGAGTTGCGTAGCGGCGAGGGGTGAGACGGCGAGAGTTGGACTGGGCTGGCGCTGGGGTGGCTGAGTGGACAGTTGAGAGTTGAGAGTTGAGAGTTGAGAGTTGAGAGTTGAGAGTTGAGAGTTGAGAGTTGAGTTTGCTGAATTGTGTGCCCTTTATTCTTCAAGAGTAGAAAAAGTTGGTAGTTGTTTTGGCTGGATCGTTTTTCCGATGCAGCTTGACAGGCCTGGTGGCGGGGTCTGAGTTCCATCAACTCTAGAATGTGAGATTCGCCATGGTATTTGATCGTTTTGTTTGTCGCGTAGTATCCGTTGCCGTAGTTGGCATTGCTCTGATTCAAGGAGCAGCGGCGCAGGACCACTTTACCAAGCGTATGGGCTCCA
>JAKFFN010000305.1:0-17603 GCA_036675025.1 Candidatus Sumerlaeales bacterium
TGGCGGTGCCGCTGAAGCTGTACATGGTGTACACAATTCCGGCCACCGCTGAGCAAAGCCCGCTGACGGCATAGACGCTTATGCGGGTTTTCCCGACCGGGATTCCCATGAGATTCGCTGCATCTTCATTCCCGCCGATAGCGTAAACGTTGCGGCCGAAGGTGGTGTAGCGGGCTACGAGAATACCCAGGATCACCACGGCAATGTAGACCAGCGGCACAGCGCCCACCGTGGCGTCTTCTCCAAGATTGATGGAGAAACCCAGCAGGCTTGTGTACCAGGCATGGTTGATGGGGATGGATTCCAGGCTTATGACGTAGGCGAGCCCTCGGCCGAGGAACATGCCGGCCAGGGTGACAAGGAACGCCGGCAGCTTGAAGAACTGGATGATGAAGCCCATCAATGTGCCAAAGGCAACGCCGGCGCTTATCATAACGAGGCCGGCGGGCAACGGGTGCCAACCCTGTTTTTCTACCAGGACGGCCATGCCCACGCTCACCAGCGCAATGACAGAACCGACAGACAGATCAATGCCGCCGGACAGAATAACGAACGTCATGCCTACGGCAGCGATGCCAAGGAAGGCATTATCAGCGAGAAAGTTTACAAAGACCTGGAGGCTGGCAAAGTTATCAAAACGGAAGGCGGCTACCAGGTAGAGAGCGATACAGACAAGCACGGTTGCGTAGCGGGGTATGGACGAAGTGGTGATAGGAAACTTCACAATCAGGCGCCCCGCTTTCTGAGGAAGGCGCCAAGAAGGCGGTCTCGGACTACGGAAGACTGAAGTATGCAGACGACCAGGATGACGGACGCCTTTACAACCTGGGTCCATTCCATCTGGATGCCGCGGGCGAGAATGGTGGTTGTAAGCGCCTGCATAAGCAGCGCCCCGACCAGTGATCCGATAAGCACAAACCGGCCGCCGGTAAGGGCGGTGCCGCCGATTACAACGGCAAGGATGGCATCAAGCTCAAAGTAGAGGCCGGCGGTATTGGCGTCGGCCGTGCTGATATCGGCGGCGGCGACGACGCCGGCCAGGGCTGCGCACAAGCCGCAAACCGCGTAGGCGAAAAGCAACGTGCCAGGAACCGGGAGGCCGCTGAGGCGGCTGGCTTTGGGGCTGTTGCCCACGGACTCGAGGTAGAGGCCCAGCGCCGTCTTGCGCACAAGCAGCGCCAGGAGGACGGTGGTGATAACGATCAGAGTGACGCTGAATGGAAGCTTCAGGAAAAAACCGCTGCCAAACATGGCGATAAAGTCATTGCTGAAGGTGATGGGCTGGCCGTCAGTGAGGAGCTGGGCTACGCCGCGGCCGCTGACCATCAGGATCAGCGTGGCGACGATGGGCTGAATGCCGACAAATGCAACCAGTGCCCCGTTAATAAGCCCGGCGGCCAGGCCGGCTAGCAGGGCGACCATCATGGCAGACGGACCGCTCCAGCCAGCGTTTAGCAGGAGAGCGGCAACCGCGCCGGCTATGGCCATGACTGAGCCTACAGAGAGATCAATGCCGCCGGTGGCAATGACCAGCGTCATGCCCAGGGCCATGAGAGCTACCGGGGCAGCGCGGTCGAGAATGTCGATAATGCTGCCGTAAAAATGTCCGTTGCGCAGCTCCACATCAAAGAAACCGGGCGTGAAAAGGGCGTTGAGGCCGAGCAGAAGCGCCAAGGCCACCAACGCCCAGATAAGGTTCTGGTTTTTCATCTAGCAATCTTCAAAAGGGTGGATTTGTCACGTGTTAACATTGCGGAGTCCGAAATTGATTCACGAAAAGTGGGCGTCAAGGGCTAATCAGTCAATGATTCACTGGGAATGACGTCTGCAATCCAGAAAACAGGGCGTGAGATGGTGGTCAGCGGGCCAGGACACGGCGCGCAAAGAGGACGCGCCCGCCGTAGGTTTCGTCGGAGTCTTCGCCGCGGGACTCATCCAGTCGTTGCAGGTGGACATCGCGACCGGACGAGTGGATAATGCGCGGACCGCCGAGGCTGATGGCGACATGGGAAATCCGACCGCCGTCGTTGGCGAAGAACACGAGATCGCCGGGCAGCGCTTTCTTCAGCACATCTTCGCCCCAGGCTACGATAAAGCCGGTGGTTGCCTGCTGCACGGCATCGCGCGGAATCATCACGCCGGAGGTGCGCATAAAGAACTGTGAGAACCCGCTGCAGTCGATCCCTTCATTGGTTACGCCGCCCCAAACGTACTTCGTACCCATGAACGGCTTCATCAGCTCTTCGATCTCTTCGGCTGTGTAGTCTGGCCGAAGATCGGTTACGCGCGCACTGGCGGGAAGTTTTTTGCCGCCGTAGAGCTGCCATCCATTGGTGCCGTCAACGTAGACAAAGACACCGGCGGGGAAGCTGGTGCCTTCGTTATCAATGGTAACGGGGAATTTCAGGATGCCGTCGGGAAGGGTGTAGTCGTCAACCAGTTCAAAGTCCGACTTTCGAGCGAAGCCAAGGTATCCTTCCATGGTCTGAGCCAGGACCCAGTCGGATGGTTTGTCGGTCTGAAGAGCCTCTGCATTGGGAGCTCTGCGCGACGATGACGATGCTGTGGAAACATCTGCGTCTGTTCCCGTACGCAATACGCGGATAAGGCCGCCCATGGCAACGCTGTTTACCTGCTCGGCCCGGGCACGAGGCTCGCGGCGCAGGGTTGCGGCGTTGGTGGTGGATATGCCGTAGGGTTTGGTATCGAGGGTTTCAGCGGGCAGGGCCTCTATATTGTTTTCCACAATGTTGAAGCCGAGTTCCGTCAGCGTCTCTTCAATACCGTGCTTATAGTTGCGGGGATATACTTCGCCTTCGAGGATTACGGAGCCTGTGGTGCCTGCCACGGGAGAGGCCGTGACCTTGTACAGGTAGTGGCGCGGATCGTAAACGTTGAGTTCGGCAAATTTGGCGACATACGCAGGCAGACGTTCCAGCGTAGGGCTTGATCCGTCAGGCTCAAAGCGCGCGATCATTGAACGGCGTGAACGGGCCCGGCGTTCTTCCCGGGGCAGGGCGCGCCAGTCGTCGTCGCTGAGGAAATCGGTGGAGGTATCGCGCGGATCAGCGGCTACCGTGGAAGTGGTGATTACCGGCTGGGCGTGCACAGTGCCGCTTGTAGTGGCGCCGAGGCAAATGCCTGCAGCAGTAAGAAATACTTGTACTCCCCTGTTCACTTTAGCCAAACCCGGCACAAAGATAACAACGCCCATGAAGTTACCGTTTTCCTTTTTTTGAACCTGGTTTCTTTTTCGCTTTTGGTAATTTGAAACCGAAGTTGTTGAGATCAAACTCCTTTTTGCGCCAATCCTTGCGCACCTTGACCCATAGCTCAAGGAAGCATGGCTTTCCCGTCAGGTGTTCGATGGCGCGGCGGGCATCCTGGCCGATATCTTTCAGAACTCGGCCGCCTTCGCCAATCAGGATGCCCTTCTGGCTGTCGCGCTCTGTGTAAATGACGACACGGATGAAGTCTTTGCCGGGGCGTTCGTTGAACTCCTCGGTTTCGCAGTAGACCGAATACGGGATTTCTGCGCCGGTGCGGCGGAACACCTTTTCGCGTACGATCTCGCTGACCAGGAAACGCATGTCTTTATCAGAAACCTGTTCCGGATCATAGAAGAGAGGGCCGGGTTTCAGGTTTCGGTAGGTGGTCTCGATCAGAAAGTCGAGACCCTGCTTTTTCAGGGCGGAAATCATGAAGATCTCGTCATAATCCTCAGAACTGACGCCCGGGGGCACGTAGGGACGGCCATCGGGCTTGCCTGGAAACTTCTTGTCGATCTTGTTGATCACCAGGAACCGCTTTACGCCGCGCGGCACGCGCTTCAGAAGATGCTGAATGCGTTCGTTGGGGGGTTCGCGATCAGAGGAATCGATTAAGTGGTAGATCACATCTACGCCCTGCAAGGCATCTGCAGCGCGGTAGACGAGGCTTTCGTTGAAACGATCCTCGGGCACCATGACGCCGGGGGTATCGAGGAATACCATCTGGAAGCGCGTGGTGGTGAAAATGCCTGCGATGCGATCGCGGGTGGTCTGGGGCTTGTCGGAAACAATCGCGACCTTCTCACCCACAATGGCGTTCATCAGCGTGGATTTGCCAGCATTCGGTTTGCCCAGAATGGCTACGAAGCCGGAGCGGAAGTCGCCGGTGCTACCTTCGCCGGCAGGCGCAGCGGATTGTTCGGGAACAGCAGGAGTGTTCTCTTGTGGAGTACCCTCTTGTTCAGTGTTATCGTGCTGCTCGTTATCTGGAAAGGATTCAATTGCCATCAAGCGTAGTTAAACCGGCAGGTGGAAAGGGAATTCACCTCGTGCGTCCGCCTGACGCCAAATACGATGAGAGCCCGCAGGGATTAGCCCGTGCGCGTAATAGCTGAGTTTGCGATCAGCGGAATGCTGATATCTACGGAACCGCCGAGGGTGGGCAGCTTTTCGTCTTCGATGAGGATCTGAACGGCGTCAATTCCTTCCAGGTTAAACAGCAGACTGTTGACCACGGCATACACGGCCAGCAGTTCGGCATCTACGCCACCTTCGAGGTTGCTTACCATATGAGCGGATAGGTTTACGACCACCTGGTCATTGTTTACGAACAGGTTTATGAGGCTTGTACCCTCGGGCACCACGGACTTCATGCCGACGTTGCGCTCCCCTTCCAGCAGAGCCACAATGATGCGCTTGGCTTTTTCGCTGTGGTTCATGCCGAGTTCGCCGAGGTTGATCGGCGTGCCAACGAGCTGCTTGCCATCCTTGGTATAGTAGAGCATGGCCTGATTGGGAGGCAGGTTGGCCTGGTTGCCGATGATGTTGAGGTTGCCACCAATTTCGTTGGTGCCACCGCTCTGAAAGACGTAATAGATGCCCGTAAGACCGAGGGTAATAACCACCAGGGCGATGGTGATTACGGTGAAGGCGA
Organism: Candidatus Sumerlaeales bacterium; assembly: GCA_036675025.1. GTDB lineage: Bacteria > Sumerlaeota > Sumerlaeia > Sumerlaeales > Sumerlaeaceae > JAKFFN01. The sequence goes on from JAKFFN010000305.1 coordinate 4,924, forward strand.
AGCGCGCGAAGCCGGGGTCTCTCTGGTTCGGATCCATTATTATAACCCTTCTGCCGCGTCGTCGGTAACTTCACCCTGGCTGACCTGGGTTGCAAAGTTGCGGATACCCTCGGTAAGGGCAGTAGCCATGGCGTCGAGTTCACTGTCTTCAGTCAGGCGCTTTGCGTCAGCCGGATTGCTTAAATAGCCCACAACCACCGTGGCGGCAGCCATGGGCGCGCGCCGGGTTAGATACTGCGGAATAGGGTTTGTGCCAACAGGCTCGCGCTTGAGTGCGCCGCTGATGCTGTTCTTTAAGCTGGAGGCCAGAACCTTGCTGCCATTCTGGAACGGTTTGTAATTCAGTTCTGCCGGCACGGCCTCCGAGGCATCGAAGCTGCGCTGGCGAAGGGAGTTATAGTCTACGGATTCGTTCATGTAGAAAACGCGGAAGCCGCCGAGATCTGTGAACGCAGTGCTGTAGCCGACGGAGACGATCAGGAGCGCCTGCGCATCGCTCTGGGTTACCAGTTCCATCGTTTCGCCGATGGGCAGAGACTTATCGGTAGACCTTGTAAGAACCGCTTCTATGTTTGCCGAGCTCAGCTGCGCCTGTACGCGTTGGGCGACCTTAAGAGCGATTTCGGCGCTGCGTTTGCCATACTCGTCGCTTTTGGCAATGCCGCTGTCATCCGCATGAATCACAACCTTTTTGATGCTGCGGTTGGCAGTCTTTTCCTGCAGTTGCGACTGGGTAAACAGGACCAGGTTTTCTGTGCTTACGGAAATCTTATCGCGCAGGGCAGACTTGAACGCATCAGTGCTGGCAGCGATATCGGGTTGGATGGGAGCGGGAGACGACTCGGTTTTTTCAGGAACGGGGGTAGGCGTAGGGGTGGGGGTTGGCTTTGGCGTGGGAGTGGGCGTCGCTACAGGAAACGGTGTGGCCGACGGGGTAGCTACGACAGGAGCGGCGGTGGCCGCAGGGGTTGCGGCCGGCGTTACATCAGGGAGAACAGAGCCAGTGGCGCGGGGCGTGGGAGTTGCAATAGCGGGGGTGGCGTCTGGAAGTATGGAGGTGCTTTCCGGCGTTACCTCGGGTGTTGCAGTCGGCTCGGGAGTGGGCGTGGGTGTCGGGGCCGGGGTGACCGTTGTGGTTACAGGCGCGTCATCAGCTGAAGGCTGCTCCAGCTGGCGGCCGATCCGGGACACCACTTCCTGCGGAACGTATATCTCACCGTTACGAATCTTAAGCGGAGGAGTTCCGGTTTCAATATCGCCATTGATAACCATTTCCCGGCCGCTGGGGAAAATGGCAAATTCGTTGGTGGCTGTACGGATATTGAGTTTTTTTCCGTCCCATTCCACTTTTGCGGAGGGATCAATTTTACGTAGTTGGACAGCGAGATCGCCGGCAAAAACAAAGGAACTTGCATCTTCATCGGTTTCCGGGGTATCGGGAGCCGCAGAGTCGGGCTGAGCCGGACGGCTGGCGGGAGCGCTCGGCGAATCTTCAGAATCCGGGGGTGCCTGAAGCAGTTGTGCCACGACAATTGGTGGTTTTTCGAACACCTCGTGAGATGGTCCGCCCACCAACTGCGCATCATAGGAGCCTACTGACGCGCTAACAGGGATGCCTGTTGCGAGGCAAATGACGCCGATGCCCATAACGCCACGCCACCGGCTGGTAACGACGTTGAGGACTGGGTCTAATAAGTTTCGGTCAGGGTTCAATGAGTAAGTAGTCTGCCAGATTTTTTCGATTGGCTGTTCCGATATCTGAATGCCTACGCATATCCGACAGCGGTAATTCCTAATTCAAGAAGGAATTAAGCAGAATTCACGCCGCACTTTTCAAGCAATCTCCGCCCTTATGGCAATGTATGCGTCATTGTCATGCCGATTATGCCCGAACTTACCACCTATAAAGAAGCCGAATCCTGGCTGCTTTCCATTACGGATTATGAGCGATTGCTGGGCAAAGACAACCTTACCTACAATACGCACACATTTGACCTGGATCGGTTCAGGCAGCAACTGCGCCAACTGGGAGATCCGCAAAAAAAGTATGCGGTTATCCATGTGGCGGGCACGAAAGGCAAGGGCAGTACGTGCGCTTTCCTGGAGTCGGCCCTGCGCCATTGCGGCTTTCGTACGGGCCTTTATACCTCGCCGCACCTGTACCGGTTTACGGAACGAATTCGTGTGAATGGCGACGAAATTCCGGATGAGGCATTCTGCAGCCTGATTCAGGACATGGGATGCAGGATTGTTGAGGAAGGACACGCATCGACAGGAGAGGGTGATCGCAGCTTCCGCACGGTGTTTGAAATTTTGACGGCGGCGGCGTTTCAACATTTTGCGGACAGCCAGGTTGACGTCGCGATTGTTGAGACCGGCCTGGGCGGCCGGCTTGATTCCACTAACGTGTTTGATGAAGTGGGCGCCGGACCACTTATCAATGTTATTACGGCGATCGGGCTGGATCACACGGCAATTCTTGGCAACACACTCGAAGCTATCGCCGGCGAAAAGGCGGGAATACTTCGCGGCCATGCCCGGACAGTTATAGCTGCGCAGGTCTCTCCTGGCTACGAAGAAGCAGTGCATGGCGTTTTGCGGTCGAAGCATAGACAGACAGGTTCCAAGACTCCGCTAGTATCCGCCGCGGCGGAGATTACGGTGGTGGCACCCGAATCGCTAAAGGGTAGTCACACATTTCGAACTGCCGAGCAGCCGGCGGCTATGGCCGGACCACTGGCTGCGGCACTCGCAAGCGGACTGGCAATGCAGCCATCGCTTGAGGGGGCGCACCAGCGTAGCAACGCTGCCACTGCGCTCCTGGCGTTGCGAGAATTTGAAACGGAGCTTGCAACTGGCGCATGGCCTGATCGCCCGACCGGCGGGCCGTGGCCGTGCCTTGAACCGGAATCTGTAGTGGCGGGAATAGAACACACCTTCTGGCCGGGGCGGTTTTCTGTCGTCGAATCCAATGTGCCGGTCGTTATCGATGGCGCACATTGCAGCATTTCAGCTGCCGCGCTGGCCAATGCCTGCAGGGCGCGTTTTGGAGAAAAGCCCGCCATCCTGATCACAGGCTTTTTGAGAGACAAATCTGGTGAGGAGATGCTGGAGGCTATAAAAAATACCATTCCTGTGGCTGCAGCCATTGCACTTCCACCGCCGAGCCCGCGCGCATTGTCGGCAGATCATATCACTAGTGCCCTGACTAAAGTCCTTGGCGCGGGCCGGGTACAAACAGCAACGTCCGTTGAAGCTGCGCTTATAGTTGCGCGAGAGCTTGCGGCATCGAATGACGGATATGTTGTTGTGTTCGGCAGCCTGTATCTTGTCGGGCCGGCTTTCGAGGCTCTAAAGCAGCCTGCTTCGTTCACGTCACATCCTTGATTGACCTTCGACATCTTGCCGCCTATCGGCTTGGATAATGCTAAAGAATGGCTGATGAGATGAGAACCGGACGCAACTTACGCAGTTCAGTGGCAGCACTGCTGCTATGTGGTGTAATTCAACAAGGTATGGGACAAGGCGAGACAACAATGACTGAAAGTAATGCCGAGGGATCAAGCATCCTCTATGTGGGGACATACACGGGCGAAGGCAGCCGGGGAATTTACCAGTTCAGGCTGGACCACAACACAGCGGAACTGAAGAATGAAGGACTCGCATCGGAAATTAAGAACCCGTCATTCCTGGCGCTTTCTCCAGACAAAAAATATCTCTATTGTGTTAACGAGATCAGCGACTTCGAAGGGAAGAAGGCAGGCGGGGCCAGCAGTTTCAGGATCGGAGACGACGGTGACCTGGAACTGGTGGACCAGGTTCCCTCTGGAGGCCTGGGGCCTTGCTATGTGTCGACGACTCCCGATGGCGCAGCCATTCTTGTTGCTAATTACGGCAGTGGCGATGCCGCCATCATACCCACGATAGGCGACGGCGGCTTGCAGCAGACGCCTTCAGACGTGGCGCATCACCAGGGCAAAAGTGTGGTGCCGAAGCGTCAGGATGCGCCGCATGCCCACTGTATGTTGCCGGATCCCTCAGGGAAGTGGGCTGTCGCTGTCGATCTTGGTATTGACCAGGTGATTGCCTACCGGCTCGATAAGGGCACAATGGACACGTCGACGCCGGTTGTGAACAGAACCCACGAAGGTGCCGGTCCGAGGCATATTGCTTTTCATCCGAACGGCAAGCACGCCTACGTGGCAAACGAGTTGGACAGCACCATCACGACCTTTAATTGGGATGCACAGACTGGAAGGCTTACCGAGGTTGAGTCACAGAGTACGCTGCCCGGCGACGTGAAGGATGTGGAAAACTACCCGGCAGAGGTGCTCGTGCACCCGAACGGCCGCTACGTGTACCTCAGCAATCGCGGGCATAATAGCGTAGCAACTTTTGAAGTTGATGGAACTACAGGCAAACTGAAGCCAGTGGGGCACGAAAGCACCCGGGGTGATTTCCCGAGAGGCATGGAACTGCATCCTTCAGGCAGATTCCTGGTGGCGGCTAACCAGAACTCCGATAACATCGTGGTCTACCGGATAGATGATGCCTCAGGCAAACCTCAGTTTGCCACGGAGGTAAAGGGCATCAATAAGCCCGCCGGCCTGCAGTTCCTGGAGTAGCTTCTGCGGGCTTAGAACTGGGGGATCTGTATGTGGATTGAGTTGTCACTATAGTCCAGATCGCCTTCCGCGGGCACGAGGAGCAGTACAAAGGAATCGACTCCTGGAGGCGGCGTGTTGATTTTCAGCTTCAGATTCTGCTTGGGGAACGCGGCGGGGAAACCTTTATAGGCTTTCATTTTTTTCCCGAATCCGCTGAACAGAAATGGGGCATTGGGCGAATAGAGTCCATCCGGTGACGGCGACACTCGCCAGTCATACCCTGAACTTGGCGCCGTGGCAAGGTTAAGGACTCTGACCTTGCCTTTGGCAGTGCAGAACCCTTTTTTTGCGTTACATTTGGTAGTTGCCAGCACGGAGTAAATAGAAAGATCTACAGGCGCGGGTCCTATGCGGACAGGTATGCATTCGCCGCGCAGGCTAATAGAAAACAGGCCTTCATCGGGATCATTTGTTGTCAGCCGTACCCAAGCAACATGGTCTCCTGGTGCTTCAGGAGCGTAGGTAACAATCAGGAAAGCTCCCTGGCCCGGTTCAATAAGTGTATCCGGGCCAAACTCTACCTGGTACGGCGAAGCTCCTGGTCCATCAATGGCCGCTACCGGATCAATCGTCAGATTCTGATCACCGCGATTTTCCAGCAGAAAGTTCATAGTGCGGGTTTCGCCGGGAATGATATTCTGATGCAGCGTGCCGGCGGTGTTTACTGGAAATTCATTGCTGTTTATGGTGAGTTGGCCCATTCGCACCACCAGTTCCGGCTGGGCCGAAGCAACTGCCGGGAGCCCGGCGCAAAAAGCAATAACTGTAACCGCTATAAGATGATGTAGACGCATGGTGGAATCCTCCGCTGATTTTCAGGCTTTCTGCCAAAGACAAAGCAGAGGTGCGATAAAGAGTCAACGGGATTTGACGGTAGTGTGTGGGTCCTTGATAAAAACAAGCAGCGCCGGGAACTTAACATTCCCGGCGCAGCTTACAGTTAATTGGATCTCACGCTGGTAGCGGAGGCGGGCCGGGCGGGCCGGGCGGTCTTGCGGGGTTAGTTGACTCTATGCCCATTTCAGATGAACTCGGATCAATGTGGCTCGCGGGATTGGTCGGAACGGGTTGGCGAGGTTCACCGGGTCCGCTGCCACCAGGTCCCGGAGGAGGTGGGTTATGGTGTCGGCCGCGGCCTGAAAGCCACTCCGTGACCCGAGTAACCAGCACGTAAAACATTGGGACGAAGAACACCGATAGGATCGTGGCCGCGAGCATGCCGCCCACCACGCCTGTGCCGATGGACTGCCGCCCCGCCGCGCCTGCGCCTGTGCTGATGGCCAGTGGCACCACGCCGAGAATGAAAGCGAAGGATGTCATCAGGATCGGACGAAAACGAAGCCGTGCCGCTTGTAGGGCTGACTCAACAATGCCTTTGCCGCTCTCGCGCAGCACTACGCAGAACTCCACGATCAGGATCGCGTTCTTCGCGGAAAGGCCGACCAGCGTTAACAAGCCAATCTGGAAGTAGATATCGCGGTTAATTTCGCGCAGATAAATGGCAACTAGCGCCCCGAGCACGCCCAGCGGAACCGCAAGCATAACTGCAATGGGCAATCCCCAGCGCTCGTATTGCGCCGCCAGCACGAGGAACACTACGAGCAGGCCAAAGGCCATAACCATAGGTGCCTTATTACCGGCCTCAACTTCCTGGTATGATGCGCCGCTCCATTCGAAATCGTAACCTGCGGGCAGATCGGCAGCCAGCTCATTAATGGCCACCATGGTGTCTCCGGTAGCAAAGCCGGGCGCGGCCGCCCCGGTGATTTGCACGCTGGTAAAACCATTGAAGCGGCTGACGACGTTAGGTCCGGCACGGAAGCTCGTAGAGACAATTTCATTCATGGGAACCATGTTGCCGCCACCGTTTTTCACAAACAGCTTACCGATGTCCTCGGGCTTGTTACGGAACTCTGGCTCAGCCTGCAGCTGCACGCGATACACGCGGCCATACTTGTTAAAGTCGTTAACATAAAGAGCGCCGAAGTACGCCTGGAGCGTGTCAAAGATTTCAGTTATGTTAACGCCCATAGCCTTGGCTTTTTCGCGATTCAGATCGACGTACAACTGCGGCAGATTCACGCTGAGAGTGCCATTCGGAGCGTCAATCTCCGGGCGTTCACCCAGTTTCTTGATAAAGTCATCCGTTACCTGTGCGAGCTGCCTTACGTCCTGACCGGCGCGCGCCTGCAACTGCATTTCAAAACCGGAACGCATACCAAGGCCGCGGATGGGGGGAGGGTTAAAGGCCAGGACAATACCGTCAGGGTGTTTTCCGAAGTTCCCCATAAGCCGGCCAAGCACATCATTAACGTGCGCTTCCGGGCGCTCAGCCCAGGGCTTTAACGAAACGAAGAACGTGCTGGCATTGGTGCTGTTTACACCGCCCGATAGAAGGTTCATGCCGCCGAGGGTAACGATGTTTGCAACTTCTGGCTGCTTCAATACAAACTGTTCCACCTCTTTGGCCAGCTCATTGGTTCTATCGAGGGAGGCCCCATCAGGCATAAGGATAGCCACGATAAAGCTGCCCTGGTCTTCTTCAGGGATAAAGCCCGTAGGCGTAACCTTCATCAGGTGGAATATGGCCCAGACGCAGATTCCAAAGATGATAAGCGAAAGTAGCGTGAACCGGATAACACCTTTGGTAACGCGCACGTAGCCGCGGGTCATCCAGTCGAATGCGGTGTTAAACCATTTGAAAGGGCCGCGCTTTGGTTTGTGCGAGTGCTTCAGCAGCAACCGGCAAAGGGCAGGGCTGAGGGTAAGGGCAACAATGCCGGAGATGGTTACGGAAATGGCGATGGTAACAGCAAACTGTTTATAGAGCTGGCCTGTCAATCCGCCCAAAAACGCTACGGGCACGAACACGGCGCAAAGTACCAGCACGATGGCGATAACCGGACCCGTAACTTCATCCATGGCCTTGATCGTAGCTTCTCGAACAGGAAGATGTTCCTCCTCCATAATTCGTTCAACGTTCTCCACCACCACGATAGCGTCATCCACCACTATGCCGATGGCCAGGATAAGCCCGAAGAGCGTAAGAGTATTGATCGTATAACCCAGAGCGATCATTCCCGCGAAAGTGCCGATGATGGAAACCGGAACCGCCAGCAGCGGAATGAGCGCTGCCCGCCAATTCTGCAGGAATACGTAAACGACGATCAGAACCAAAATGATAGCCTCTATAAAAGTCTTGAGAACCTCTTTTATGGACTCGGTAATGAACGTTGTGGTATCGTAGGGGATGCCGTAGTAAATACCCTTGGGGAAGCTTTTTTCCAGGTCTTCCATGGCTGCGATAACTGCGTCTTTTGTATCAAGAGCGTTCGCGCCCGGCTGGAGATAGACAGGCAGCAGTGCAGTCGGGGTGCCATTACGCCGGCCAAAAAGGTCGTAGCTCTGGGCACCCAGCTCCGCCCGGCCCACATCTTTTACCCGCACCATCGAACCGTCTGGGTTTGAACGTAAGATTACGTTCTCAAACTCCTTGGGATCCTCAAGGCGCCCTCGCGTAATCACCGGAAAGGTAAGAAGTACTTCTTCAGCATTGGGCTCCTGGCCAACACGGCCTGCGGCAAACTGGCCATTCTGTTCCCTCACGGCATTAGCCACTTCAGAAACCGTGAGCTTGAGGTTGGCCATGCGGTCAGGGTTAAGCCACAACCGCATGCTGTAGTCTTTGGCGCCGAACACCATAACGTCACCCGCGCCCGGCACACGCTTAAGCGTATCCAGCACGTTTACGGTGGCAAAGTTGTTCAGGAAAAGATCGTCGTACTCTGCGGTTTCAGACTGCAGGGTTACCACAAGCAGGATTGCGGAGCTGCGCTTGGTTACAACGATTCCCTGCCTGAGAGATTCCTGCGGAAGGCGAGGTTCGGCCCTGGCCACGCGGTTCTGGACTTCCACCGCGGCGAGATCAATATCAGTACCCGTCTCAAAGGTGACGGTAATGCCAAGAGTGCCGTCGTTAGAACACTGGGTCGCGTAGTAGAGCATGTTCTTCGCGCCGCTGAGCTCCTGCTCAATAGGCGCAGCCAGTGACGACGCAACCACTTCAGCGCTTGCCCCGGGATAGCTTGCCCGCACACTGACTGTAGGCGGCGTAATCTCGGGGTACTGCTCGTTGGGCAGATTCCAGATGCTGACGAGACCAGCCAACACGATGATGATCGAAAGAACCGACGCAAATACTGGTCGGTCGATAAAGAACTTACTGAACATGGATTATTTTGCCGCCGTCGGGGAAGTTTTCAGATCAAGGGTTTGGGTGACGGTGGTGACATTAACCTCGGCTCCGGGAGCCGTCTTGTTTGTTCCGGCTATGATGACCTTCTCATCGGCTGACAGCCCGTCCTCGATTATCCAGTTGAGCCCTTCCCAGTCAGTCGGCGTAACGGGGCGCATTTCCACTTTTTTATCGTCGCCTACCACGTAAACATAGGAGCCCTGCATGCCCTGCATCACTGCATTTTGCGGCACCATGATGGTTTGGGTCCGCCGGGCGCCTTTTATCAGGACCTCTACGAACATTCCAGGCTGCAGGATGCCTTTGGGGTTATCAAATACGGCCCTTACCAGCGCTGTTCCGGTTTGGGGGTCTATTTCCACATCCGAAAAATTGATACGGCCGCTGGCAGGGTAGGTGGAGCCGTCGAGCAGTACGATCTCTACTTCGTATTCGCCATTGAGTGGCTCAATGATATCGCCCGCCCGGACCTTGTTGTTGTACTCAAGCAGGTCTTTTTCAGCGACGGTAAAGTTTACATACATAGGGTTTTGGGTGGTGATCGTAACAAGGAGGCTGTTTTCACCGGGATCAACGAGATCGCCCACCTTCTTCATGGCGCGGCCGACAAGCCCGCGAACCGAAGCCGTTACAGTAGTATAGCTGAGTTCGAGCTGGGCTTTGACCAGCTGCGCCTCGGCCAGGCGCAGTGCAGCAACGTTTGTTTCATAGAGGCTGAGGGCGTCATCAAGCTCTTCCCGGGCGACACTGTCTGAAGCGCTGAGGCTGCGGGTGCGGTTGAGGTCGCGCTCGGCAGACTGAACCGCGACCTGGGCCTGATAGCTCTGGGCCTGTGCGATCTGAAGATCGGCTTCAAAAGGCCTCGGATCAATCCGGAACAGGAACTGACCTGCTGTAACAGAGGTTCCTTCGTCAAAGCCCAACTCCCATATCACCCCCTGCACGCGGGCGCGTACGTCCACTTCCTGGCTGGCTTCGGTGGAACCAACAAACCGGTTGGTGACAGGTACCGTAAGCTCTTTCGTAGTGTAAACTTCTACTGCGGCGGGAGGTGGCGCCGGGCGGCCCGCCTGTTCTCTTCTGCATCCGGCGGTGAGCGCAAGTACTGCAGCAAACGTTAATAGAACAGTGCTTTTTACCAGGCGATGAGTCGATAATCCTGAAGTTAACAATGAGGAAGCCACGAAGAACCTTAATTTTTGATGGATGCAAAATCTACCCAGCAAAAACTACGCTAATTCCCTCAGATGATTAAAAAGTTTAGTTATTAAACATTTTGGGAGTGAATGGAAAAGATCCCTGGGAGGGCAACCCTTGCATGCGCAAACCTAAGTTGGCGCATGGAAGGCCGGGCCGAAGCCCAACCGACCATACGCCAAATCGAGTTACGTGTTTAAACGGTAACGCGTAATGGGTCAGTAGTAGCTGCTATAACCGCTGTAGAAGCTGTACCTTGAGTATCCAGGATACCCGTATCCATAATAGGAGTACGGGCTAACGTATCCATAACCATAATATGGATAACCGTAACTATAGGGATAGTATGAGGAATATCCATAGCCATAGCGCGGGTAACCGCCTAGACTGACGCTGAAGTAGTAGTTATCGTCATCATAGTCATGATCATGATGACGATGTTTATGGTGGTAGTTCTTGTGATAGCCGTGGTAATTATCTTTGCCGTGATTATAACCGCCATGGCCGCCATGGCCTCCGTAGCGATTCCAATCACCTCCGCCTCCGCGATAACGGCTGCCGTCGCCATCCCAGTTGCGATTCTGGACGGTGCTGATACCGCGGTTGATATTTCGCCCGCTGCCGGAGAAGCTTCCCCGGTTCCAATCACGACCTGAAGAACCGGATCTTACGATGTTAGACCTGTTAGCCTGGCGGCTGATAGATCTGAAATCTGAACCACCGCCGCGTGCACGGGCAAAATTGCCACCGCCGCCACCGCGCATTTGGTGTCCACCGCCACCGCCACCGCCACGCATAGATGACTGGCCGCCTCCGCCCCCACCGCCCCCACGGCCTCCGCCTCCACCATGACGGCCACCGCCGCCATGCTTCTGGGCGTAAGCACTATCTGAAACCATTACCAGAGCCAGAGTTATAGCTATAGCGCCGGTGAACATGCGTGTGCTCATGATGGAATCTCCCTTGATAATATTACAATTCCTGTTTAGCACCGTATTTTGTAACCAGAACCGCGCCCAAAGGGAGAAAAAACAATGGCCGCCAGCACATGCCCGTGCCCCTATTGCGCAGAGACCATAATGGCCGAGGCCATGAAATGCCGTTTCTGCGGCGAGTACCTGGATGAGGAACTGAGACTGCAGCGGTTAGATGAGTCGAACAGGGTGACATATCAGTTCAGCCCGGGTCTGGCTGCAGTGCTAAGCATTGTGGGCACTGGGTTTGGCCAGCTTTACCAGATGCGCGTCGCTGTCGCACTTACGTTTATGGGGATCATGGCTTTTTTCGTTTTTCTTGGCGTCGCGTTCAAATCCACGTTCATTCTCGCTGCCGCGGTTGTTCACCTTACGAATGTCTGGGAAGCATACCTCTGGCGGCCGGAACCAGCGATCCTGGAGGACCAGGAAATGCCCGCGCCGGGGCAGGTATTACAGCAGGCGGATTGATCCCCCTTGCAGGACAGTTACTGTGAGTGGCGGAATCGTTGTGAAACGCAGGGATACATTCTGTTTTGGGTTGCATTAATAGCGCATTATAGCAGAAAATTGAGTTTGTATAGGGGTGGAACACGATCTTTTTATCGCCTGTTCCATGTATCTGATCCGGGAGAATCTAATGATAAACACTGCAAAAATACTGCGCCGTACTTTTCTGTTGTTGGCTGGGACAGTTTCACTTTTTGGCTCCGGCCTGTGCCAGGCTCAGCCTTTGGAATGGTCGGCAACACAGCCACTTAGCGACTACGGAGCCGTTGATGGCCAAAACGAAATGGATTCCTGGTCTGCTTCAAATGGCCAGGGCACAGTCGTTACAGTATATGAAAACGCGGGTGGTCTGGCAGGCTCGCGCTCGCTGGACGGAGGGCAAAGCTGGTCGCATGTATTCGGCAGTTCATTGCAGGGCCCTGTTGAAGTGCTTGATGCAGACGTAGTTTACGCCGGAGGGGGAACCTTCGTAGCGACCTGGATAGGCAGTTCCGCCGCAAACAGTTTAATCTATGTTATGAAGTCACTCGATAATGGTCAGACCTGGTCGACACCCGTGGCAATACCATCGGACCCGACGAGCGATCCCGGAACCCTTTTTTCCGACTTAACTGGAGACATTGATGTTGCATCCGACGGCAACGGCCAGATTATCGCAGCCGCGCGCACACGCCTCTACAAATCATCGGACTTTGGAGACACGTGGACAAGCTCCGGGTTATTCGCGCAGCTCAATCCCTATTTTTCTCAGCTCCAGGGATCTCGAATCGCGTATAACGGCGCAGGGAAATGGATACATGTTTACAGCTATTTCCAAAACTACGGCATTGGTGGGTTAGATGGCTATTTCCAAACCTGGTATGCCGGAGTTTCGACCGATGGTGAAAACTGGACGAAGGTAAAGCTGCAGTCCACCAGGGATTCATTCAACGTTGTGCAAGATATCGATATTGCCGCGACTGGCAATACGATCGCCGTTATTGGATCAATCGGCAGTAACTTTGGCCTGATTAAAAGCCTGGATGGCGGAGCGACGTTCACTCCGCCGACTTCAGTTGCCCTCGGAAATCTTTCGAA
>JAKFFN010000296.1:0-3019 GCA_036675025.1 Candidatus Sumerlaeales bacterium
ATTGATTCGCGAAGGCTGCGCAATTGCTATTTTCCCCGAATTACGAGCCAGCTTCGACCTACAAGATGCACGGGTCTGTCGGCTGGTTCCCGAAATTCGACGCAGGATTTTCGTAGCGTTCCGCAAAGGTGAGAAGAAAAGCCCAGCGCTCCAAGCATTCATCCAAAGTATTTGTGCTCATACAACTGATTTTCGCTGATCCTCCTGCTACCTGATCCTCTCAGAGGGTCAGTAGCTAAACCTCTATCCCCCGCCAACCGCCAAGTGTCTCGACGCACGGACGTCATTTCGTGTGCCTTGTGCTCCACACAAAATCATTAGTTTTGCTTACGTGATATTGAAAAAATATTCGCTTTTTCTGACTTTGCTCAGGGGCTACGGTATTTGAAAGCGTTTTTGCCCCGTCACACCGGGGCCTTTTTAAAACAATAAAAAGAGGGCCTACGATGCCACTTTCCATAAGCGCTTACTGCGCATACCGGGTGCCCTGACGGCGTCCATCTTGTTTTCTGCCCTCCACATCGCTGTTCAGAATTCCGTCCGGTTACGGTGCGTCGGCATCGTGCGGCCTGGATTTACTCGTGCCATTTTTGGAGCATTAAAATGAAAAAAGAAAACAAGCTGATCAAAGTCTGCGGTGGCCTGGTCGGCCTCACCCTGATGACTTTACTGTCCGTTAATGCCAATGCTGGCGTGACGTTGGATAACGTGAAGAAAAAAGGCTTTGTACAGTGCGGGGTCAGTGACGGACTCCCAGGATTTTCATTTGTGGATGCGAAGGGGACTTTTGCCGGTTTCGACGTAGACGTTTGCCGTGCAGTCGCAGCGGCGGTCTTCGGTGATGCGAGCAAGGTCAAATACTCACAGCTCACTGCCAAAGAACGCTTCACGGCGCTACAGTCCGGCGAAGTGGATCTGCTATCCCGCAGTACCACTTGGACGTCCTCACGTGACGGCTCATTGGGCATTCTGTTCACAGGCGTCAGCTACTACGATGGCCAAGGATTTTTGGTCAATAAAAAACTGGGTGTAAAGAGCGCTAAAGAGCTGAATGGCGCAACGTTCTGCATCCAGGCGGGGACGGTCACCGAGCTGAACCTTGCAGATTACTTCCGTTCGAACAAACTGAAATTTACACCCATCTCATTTGATACTTCTGACGAGAGCTTCAAGGCGCTCGAAGCTGGGCGCTGCGACGTGCTGACGTCTGATCAATCGCAGCTGTATGGTCAGAGATTGAAACTCGCGACTCCTGATGACTATGTCGTACTACCAGAAGTCATCTCAAAAGAACCCCTTACTCCTGCCGTAAGACGAGGTGATGAGGAGTGGTTTACGGTGGTGCGCTGGACGTTAAATGCAATGCTCAACGCTGAAGAGTTGGGCGTCACTTCCAAAAATGTGGCCGAGCAAAAGCAGGGCACTAACAATCCTGATGTTGCGCGGCTGCTAGGAGGCGAAGGAACGTTGGGTAAAGATTTGAATTTGCCGAACGACTGGGCTTTCCAGATCGTCAAGCAGGTAGGCAACTATGGTGAGTCGTTCGAGCGAAACCTCGGTGATGGCAGTGACCTGAAGATCAAGCGTGGGCTTAACGCGCTGTGGAGCAAAGGCGGCATTCAGTACGCGGCACCTGTTCGCTAAGTCTATTCCGCCCGGCCTTAGGCCGGGCGTTTTCTTGTCTGTCCTGCCGGTGTACATATGCAAATGAACAATGGCTCAAAGCGCCTGGCGTCATTTAATGATCCCGTTGCGCGCGCATTACTCTTCCAGATCCTGATCGTTGCTGCAGTGGTGACGATGGGATGGACTCTCTACCAAAATACGTACACAAACCTTGTGCATCGCGGCATCACGTCTGGCTTTGCCTTTCTTGAGAACAGCGCTGGATTTGGGGTTGCACAGCACCTGATTTCTTATAAGGAAGCCGATTCATACGGGCGTGTTTTCGTCATAGGTTTGTTGAACACGCTGCTTGTAACCCTCATCGGTGTAATCCTGGCGACGATCCTGGGGTTCATCATCGGTGTGTCACGGCTGTCGAAAAACTGGATCATTTCCAAGCTGGCGACTGTGTATGTAGAAGTCTTCCGCAACATTCCGCCGCTGCTGCAAATCCTGTTCTGGTACTTCGCGGTGTTCCTGACCATGCCAGGGCCGCGCAACAGCCATAACTTCGGCGACACCTTCTTTGTCAGCAGCCGTGGTTTGAACATGCCAGCGGCGCAAACGGCGGATGGTTTCTGGCCGTTTGTGGTGAGTGTCGTCTTGGCCATCGTTGCGATCGTGCTGATGTGCCGCTGGGCCAACAAACGCTTTGAAGCGACCGGCGTGCCGTTCCACAAATTCTGGGTGGGCTTGGCGCTGCTTCTGGTGATCCCTGCGCTGTCCGCATTGATCTTTGGTGCGCCGCTTTCTTGGGAAATTCCGACGCTGCAAGGCTTCAACTTTGTTGGCGGCTGGGTGCTGATTCCGGAACTGTTGGCGCTGACCCTGGCGCTTACCGTTTACACGGCAGCGTTCATCGCGGAGATCGTGCGTTCGGGCATCAAGTCCGTCAGCCACGGCCAGACCGAAGCCGCGCGCTCACTGGGCCTGCGACCAGGGCCGACCCTGCGTAAAGTCATCATCCCTCAAGCCCTGCGTGTGATTATTCCACCGCTGACCAGCCAATACCTGAATCTGGCGAAGAACTCGTCGCTGGCCGCCGGTATCGGTTACCCGGAAATGGTTTCGCTGTTTGCCGGCACGGTACTCAATCAGACCGGGCAGGCCATCGAGGTTATTGCCATCACCATGAGTGTGTACCTGGCGATCAGCATCAGCATTTCCCTGCTGATGAACTGGTACAACAAGCGCATTGCGCTGATTGAGCGGTGAGGAAACGTCCATGAGTTCGCATACTTTCAAACCTGACATGCCGCCACCGAGCAAAGTCTTCGGGCCGGTGGCGTGGATGCGCGCCAACATGTTTTCCAGTTGGCTGAATACCCTGCTGACCTTGCTCGCGTTCTATTTG
>JAKFFN010000079.1:0-3017 GCA_036675025.1 Candidatus Sumerlaeales bacterium
ACTCATTGAGCATCATGCTCGCTGACGCCAGGGATTCGCAGGCGTTGACCAGCAGGGTCTCGTTATCGACCTCGGCGCCGACATGGTAAATGGTGCTGGGTTTGCGCTTGGTGTCTTTGGGGATGGGTGGCTTTAGGTAATGGTCGAGGGCGCGGTCGGCGGCTTCGTGGAGTTTTTTGGAATCGAGGGATTCGTAGGGGGATGTCGGATCGGTTTCAGGTGGGTTGGGTGTAGGTTTGAACATTGTGAAACTCCTAGAGTAGTTGAGCCGTCACGATTCGCTGCTAAACGAAAGGAGGTGGCGGCTGTACGCGGGTTAGCAGACCAGGACTCTAGAACCCGGCGCACCGAAGTGCCCCACGCAAAGCCGCCATAACATGAACGAAAGCAAACCTGCTCACGAACGGAGGACGTTGTGCGTCTAGAGATAACCCGGACTGCTAAACCCGATCGCTGATTTGTCAGCGACAGGCAAACGATAGAGTCCGAACCAAAGGCGCACAAGCCGGCGGATTCTGGCGTAGTCGTAGGCAACGGCGCAAGGATGTGTAGCCTGGGTGAGTATCTGGAAGTGTCATTTAAACAGTGCTTGTTTAGCGGTCTGACACTGAGCCTTGTGGTGGCTGTACCGGCCCCTTCGCGAGCAAGCCCGCTCCCACAGGGATTTTCGGTGAAGTACGCCCGAGATCCAATGTGGGAGCAAACAAATAAATCCGTCCCCTTTTCCGTCATTCTTAAAGTTTTTCGACGCTCAGTTATCTGCACGCCAATCGACTAGCCCCTTAACATACTTAAGCTTATCCAATATAAAACTAGAAAAATCCGCCGACAACACTTTAAACCCGTCAGCCTCAGAGCTAATCTCCACTACCGACCAATTATCCCTGGAATCAAAAGCATATAGAACATCACTTGAGTTACCGGCAAATACATACATACCCTCATACTCATCTATTTCTCTACCAGACATAGAAGAATACTTTACTGGACCATCATCTACATAAAACGCAGCGTCCAGCTCACCGAATCCAAAGTCCGCAAGAAATTCCAGATAGTCAGTAGGTACACCTTTACGGTCCAAATCATCAACACCGCTTAGTATGGCATCAACATTAGATATACAGTCACCATAATCTCCTTCATAAAGCTCAGCGGACGTTATTGCGTCTATAAGATTTCGCATTTCTAATGAATTTTTCATAGCTATCTACCAAATAATTTTTCTGCTGGACCTTGCGCTCTATGAATGCCGCCCTGATGTTCTACACCTCGCATTGCTGGTGTGATATTCCACCATTCAGCTTTACCACCAAATTTATTCTCTATCACATGATGAGCGTCGTAATTTCTGGTTTTCACACTGCCATTTTTATCAGTGTAGGTTTCTTTTGGCCAGCTCTCGCCGGTGTTTTTCTCCCATTCTTTTCGGAGGCGTGGCAATTTTTTTTCAAAATCAACCCGGTTCAACTCAACATCCTCTTTGGAGAGACGCGAGTAAGAATTTTCCCGAAGATCCGCTTTCAAAATATCCAGCTGCTGAGGAGTGAACTGCCTGCCTGTCAAACTCTGAATATCAGTGAGATATGATTTGGCATCTTTGGCTAACTGAGTACTCAAAAGGCCCGTAGAGGAGTCACCGCTTTGAACAACACCCTCTCCAACACTTAACCCCTCTTTTGCACCCGTAACCCTCTTCTCACCCGCAACCAACTTGGCCAGCGTCTTAACCCGGTTGACCGGAAGGAAGTTCAACGCAAATTCAACGTCGCTTTGCGCACGGATCGCGGCGCTGGCGGTGGTGTTGCCTTGCATGTCGTACAGGGTTGCCAATGCCGCTTTGGTTTGGCTCGCCTCGACGTTGCTCATCAAAGAGTCGACCGGGTGCTTGGTCAGCCCTACCAGGCCGTTGGCGATTTGTTCGCTGCCTTGCACCGGATTGCTCAGCAAGGCCCACGCCGAACCCGCCGCCTCCGACAATGCCTTTCCCGTGCCTTGAGCGCTGCCGGTTACCGTGCCCCAATCTGTCAGGCCCGGGCTGACAGCCAGGTTGTTGCGGTAGAAGTTGGCGTATTCACCACTGAGATCACCCGCGTAGAAGCCCTGCAGGTTGACGACGTTGATTGAGTTGTCCGCGTACTGCGCCGCATGGGTGTTGCTGTAGTTGGCGATTAATGCGGCAGTTTCGGTGGGGTTGTAGGTTTTCTCGGGACCGGTTGCCGGAACATCCGTCGCCGCTGCGGGTGCGTACGTGGCGCCCAGCGGTGCCAGCGCGATGCCCAAGTGCTTCACCGTTAGTGCATCGGACGCAGCACCTTGGCCGCTCAGCACACCGTTCCAGTCTTTGTCGGTGTAATACACCAGCGCTTTGGCCAGGCGTCTTTCCGCTTCTGCAGGGCTGAGTCCGGCTTCCTTCGCCAGGCTGTCAGCCTGTTTCTTCAGAAGCGGAATTTCGTCTGGATGAAGTTGGCGGTTGTACTGATCGGCCATCAGCGAAACCCAGGCCGCTTTCTCAACGTCTTTACCAGCAAGACCGGCGGCGGTCAGGCCGACGATTTGTGCAGCGGCCTCGCGATATTCCGGCTGCGTTTTGAAGACATCATTCAAAGCGCCAGCCATGGCCTGGCTGGCGCCGGCGGCCACTGCACCGGTCGCGAAGTCGCCGCCAGTGGCCGAGGACATCGCGCCGCCCATCATGGCGTGCAGCGCGGTTCGTCCGGCGCCACCCTCGGCCCACAGCGCCATGCCGACCGAGTCTTTATTGGCCGCAGCCTTGAGGTACTCTTTTTGGGCGAAGCTGCCGACCTGGCTGAACCCCACTGCCGCGGCAACGGTCCCGGCCTGGGCCACGAGTTCATCGACCAGGTTGTCGCCCAAGCTGCCGCCGTAGACTGCGGTTAAAAGATCGTTCCCACGCTCTGCGTGGGAATGCAGCCCGGGACGCTCCGCGTCCCTTCCAGAGCCGAACGCAGAGCGTCCGTTGAGGCATTCCCACGCAGAGCGTGGGAACGATCATCTTC
>JAKFFN010000066.1:0-17523 GCA_036675025.1 Candidatus Sumerlaeales bacterium
GTTCCGTTGGTCGCATCATATAGAATCGTCACGTTGTCGTCTTTCTTATCTGGACCGACGCTGTAAAAGCCGTTTATTGTCTGGGAAAAGGTAAGCGATGCAGAAGTAAAAGGATCAATTGGTGCCGGGTGGAGGTAGGCAGTAATGGTTGCGGTAGCATTTTGCGCAGTAACTGGTGAAGCATTGGAAGCGTTTCCAAGTTTCAATGCGAGCTTGGTTCTTGTTACCTCGTACTGAGCCTTCGCAATCAAAGCCCGAGTCTCCATTTCATCCATCGTAGTGCCAAAAACACCGTAAAGCAGTGCATAGGGATCGGCACCAGTTAGCAGTTTTGCACCAATTGTATAAATAGCTGGCGGTAACGCGGGCGTGTGATCTTCATAAGCCGCCGCAATTTCCGGAAACTCTTCTTTTTGTTTCTGCATCCGATCCATACGGGATTTTGAGGCCATGACCCGCTGATCAGATGTTGGCAAATTCTTAACCATCCACCGATGGAGCTTGCCATTTTGGAGATAGGTTACCTGGCGCAGATAACCCGCCATAGGTTGTGGTGTAAGGTCGACTTCATAGCCAGTTGCCGCTACGTGGCGCAAGTACCCTAAGTAGTCGCCATATCGCCAGTGCTTAATCTCACCAGGGAATGCCGATTTTCGCAGGTTATCCAATAGATCCAATCCGTGCTGAAGTGCCAGAGTGTCGGAACATTGATCAGCCAGCGCACTTACAGTATGAATTGAGATGACAGTTACTGCTGTGGCGATCAAATGCGCCATATTGTTTGCATGCTCTTGCCTGTGAACCAATCTGATCGGCAGCACGGCAGTTTCCATGGCTCGGAAACAATCGCCTTCTCTCGCCTGGTGAAGTGCAGCGATACTGGCAAGTTTTGCATACACCTGGACGTGAAGAAAGGAATAGGGGTCAGTCGTATAGAAATCGAGATCGTAGG
Source organism: Candidatus Sumerlaeales bacterium (assembly GCA_036675025.1). GTDB lineage: Bacteria > Sumerlaeota > Sumerlaeia > Sumerlaeales > Sumerlaeaceae > JAKFFN01. Next base: position 953 of record JAKFFN010000066.1, read on the forward strand.
TATAGCCCGGTATTGATACGGTGCGCGTTGTCAGATCCAGTAACGGTTGCAGATCGGCCAATAATTCTACGAACGTCGTATCTTCGTCGGAACTTAAGTTAACGCCTGCCCGCATCCGAGCCAATAGCTGAGACGATGTAGAACTGTAATCGCCAAAAAGAAATTCGTCATACCTTACCCGAAGAGGTTCCACGTCCGAGTTAATACGATTGAGTAGCTGAAGAGTTTCCGGCGGAGGAAGGGTAGCTGGCTGATGCCATTCTGGTGATAGGCTTACAACTTTCGTTTCGAACTCACGAATGTGCGTCCAGGTCTGTCTCGGAATGCTTTGTTGCAGGTAAAACCGTACACAGGCAAGAGCAGCAAAGCACAGCAAAAGCAGTACGCCGGCAATGCACCCGCAGCGAGAACAAGGGCGACGTTTTTCCCTAACTTTCGACGGCTCGGTCTGGCTGGGAAAATCCGTTGATCGGTCAGGCATATAATCTACCCCCTCCCGCTAATTTGATCAGATTTTGGGGTATCCTTCCCCAGTTAGTCTGTCAACACCGCTTATTCTTCACGGCTTCCATAGCCGCTCCAGCACCGCCTCGGCATCGGGTGCTTCGCTGTTGCTCCAGAAGGTAACCTTCCCTTCCTCCATGCTCTCCGAGAGGATACCATGCTCTTCCAGCTTTCGCTTAAGCTGACGCGCAACCGCTTCACCGGTATCAATCAAAGTGACATCCGGCCCCACCAGTTCCTGGATCAGCGGCCGCACAAACGGGTAGTGCGTACAGCCCAGCACGATAGCGTCTGCCCTTGCCGCCAGCAACGGCGCCAGGTACTGCTCAACCAGTTTTCGCGTCGCCTCAGTTTGCAGCTCACCTTTTTCAATCTGCTCCACCAGCCCCGGGCATCCCTGCGTCACCACCGTTACATCGCGGCCGTAGTTCTCCAGCAGCGCCGCAAACTGCGCGCTCTTCAGCGTACCCACCGTCGCCAGCACCCCGACCACGCCTGTGCGCGTTGCGGCCGCCGCCGGCTTGACTGCCGGCTCCATCCCAATGATGGGCACCGTATGCGTTTCTCTCAAATGCGAAACCGCCGCCGCCGTTGCCGTGTTACACGCTACCACCAGGGCCTTCGCGCCTTGCGCCACGAGAAAATCTGCCAGCAGCGATGCCCGCTCCCGTATCATCTCCGGCGTCTTGCTGCCGTAGGGGGCATGCCGTGAGTCTGCGCAGTAAAGGATATTCTCATGAGGCAACGCCGCGTGGATATGCTTCAAAACCGAGACCCCGCCAACTCCCGAATCAAACACGCCCACCGGCGCGGCTTTACCTTCTGCAGTCATGCACTCTCCACTAGTCTATACGACTTGAGCGCAGCCATGCCCGCGTCTCGGGCGGCAGGTTGAAATGCTGAAAGGCTTCATCTTCCAGCGCAAATACTACTTCCGTTTTGGCCCCGGCGTAGTCGTTCACAGACTCCCACTCTCGTTCCGCCAGCTGCTGCTTCGTAGCGGCATACGTTTCACGCGCTGTCGCGTTTGCTATCAGGTAATCCCGAAATATGGTATGTCGCTGGATCCACGGGTGATCAGCCGATACAACATGCACATTGCTCCTGCGCACCCCATCATTATCTCGAATGAACAGCCGGCGATATGGCACCCATTGCTCAAAGTGCGGCAGGTATTCGTAACCCCCGTTTTGCAGCGTATGCACACCCGACTCATTATCGAAGTCAGTTATGCTTTTTACCCCGACCTGGATATCAACAATGGGCTTGGCAGGCAGACCTGGTACTGCAGTACTGCCGATGTGGTCGATTTGAGAAACCATTGGTTCCAGCAGGCGCAACAGGTGATCCCGCTCCTCTGCGTAAATCGCAATCCACTCAGGATCTGATTCTACCAGCGTAACTTTCAATAATGACCTCAAACAGCAAGATGATTGTTAATATCATCTCGCAATTGCCGCGCCGCAGCACCCACTTTTTCTGCGTAAGTTTCCCAGGTAGCATCGGTCGGGTAAAGCACAGCCCGTGAGGCATTAATCAGGAACCGGCGGTTCACGGGACCGTTGATCGCCTCAAGGGTTTCATCCAGTTTTCCGCCCTGCGCCCCTACTCCCGGAATCAGCAGTGGGAGATCAGGAGCAATTTCGCGGATACGGGCCAGGTATTCCGGGCGGGTAGCTCCAACCACCAGACCCACATTGTCGTTTGTGTTCCACTCAACGGCCTTCTCCGCAATGCGAAGATATAACTCATTCTTCAGGAGGAAATCATCAGCGCCCGGGTTTGAGGTCAGGCAGAGTAAAAATGCACCCCGTGCCGGGTCGCGCAGAAAAGGTTCCACGGCATCATGACCCATGAGAGGATTTACGGTGACCGCATGAAAATGCTGCGTGCGAAAAACCGCTTCGGCATATCGTGCACTGGTGTTGCCGATGTCACCCCGCTTCGCATCACACAGCGCAATGATATTGGGATACAGCTTTGTGAGGTACTCACCTACCTTCGCGAGGAGTGGTGTGTCACTTTCGACAGCTTCAAAAAACGCCGCATTGGGCTTGAAAGCGGCGCAGGCGCCAGCGGCCGCTGACGCTGCTGTAAACATTGTGCTGACGCACAGATCACTGTTAGATAAAGTGGGATGCCCCATCAATGCCATCACGCGGCTGCAATCGGGATCCAGCCCTACGCACAGGTTGGAGTTGCGCGTAGTGCAAACCTGCTCAAGCCATCTGTTAAAAGGTATTTCCGGCGAGCTACCAGCTTCGCTCACTGGCGTGGTTCCTCCGGTCCGGGTTCGTCCCGTTGAGGCATGTCAGGTGTGTCAGCGGAGTGTTCTCGTGGTCGTCCGAGGTCGCCATAGCTCGAAGTGTCCACGTTCGGTGTCAGCTCGTCAACCGGGCTATGGGGAGAACCGCTGGGGCTCACTGGCGGACTATTTGGCTGGTCGCCACCACCAAGGTCATACGGCGGTGTCTGGTTGCGGTCACGCAGCGCGACCCAGAAAATCGCTATCAGAAGGATCACAAAGGCGATCATCAGCAGAGTGTTGAGCAGGAAGTTTTCAGACTCTTCTTCTTCGGCTTCTTCCACTTTATCTTTGTTATCTTTATCAACGCGCTTTTCCAAGGCCGCAATAACCACGGGATCTGTGGAAATCGTATCAATGGAGTAACCCTTAAGGTTGCCCTTCAAGAGGCTCCGCTTTACCGCCTTGGCAGTTTCGCGAGTCTTCTCTATCCGCTTCTTCTGGATCTCGAGATCGCGCTCCATCTCATCCAGGGAAGTCTCCAGTTGATCAAAACGCTCCTTAAGAATCACCACCCGTTCATAAGGCGGCTTCTTGTCGTCGTCTTTTTTCTCTTCTTTGTTTTCGTCAGAGCCGCAGCCTGCAAAAAGCAGCATGCTTGAGAGCACCAGCAGGGTGCGAAAGTGCGTTGCGAGCGGGGAGGTCATAATCTTCAGCATACTGATCAGGTCGGTCCTTACGTGGTGTATTGTCAAGCCAGAGAAATGCAGTTACACTTTATCGCTGGTTTGTTTTGTCCGGAGTTTCAGGTTCTTCAATCTGCTCTTCCAGGCTAGGCTCTACCGGGTGGTCCCAGCCGCCACCTTCGCGGGTAGGCAGCGTCCAGCCCTCGCCGGCCATATCTTCGTCGATAGGAACAATAAACTGGCCCGTTCGCCGCATTCCCGGCTGGCGTCCCTCTTCATCGGTCATATCCACTTCATAGGCATTAGACTCTTCGGCGATTTTCTGTTCCTTTTCACCTACGATGTCTTCTTCTTCGTGTGGATATTCTTTGTCATGGGTAGGATCGTAGTCTGCAGGTTTTACGGGATCATTGGGATGCGGTATATCTTTACGCTTCGGCATGAGATCGCCTCCATTGTATTCTAAGGTCTGACGGGGCAAATTCCGCGCCAGCGGAGGGCTTTATTAATGGAAAACAGCCGTAATTACTGGGTTTACTGGCGATGAGATACTGTCATGCGGCGGCGCCACCAGTGGCTTATGCCATCCAGCACCACAACAACACTGAGGATCATCAATAGGCCCGCCGCGGCTTTCGGAAACTCGCGCCATTCAATGTAGTACATGAGATCCTGGCCGATGCCGCCCGCACCCACCACGCCCAACACACTGGCTGAGCGGATGTTGTATTCGAACACGAACAGACAGGCCCCGATTAACGCGGGACGTGCGGCTGGAAAGGTGGCCCATACAAACGTCTGCAACGGACTCGCACCCAGGGATTTCAGTGCCATGGCCGGCCGGTGATCGGCATCTTCCAGTGCCTCGTAGAAAAACTTTGTCAGGTATCCGCAGGAGTAAAAAGCGAGGGCAAATACCCCGGCTACAGGGCCCAGGCCTACGAACGAAACAAACAGCAAGGCCCAGAAAATGGAAGGTACGGTGCGGATGGCGTTAAGTAGAAGCCGCATTGTGCCCTGCACGGGACGCGGAGCAACATTACGACTGGCCGGTATGGCCAGCGGAAAACTTAGCAGTATGCCGATGGCGGTACCCAGAAGCGCCATTTGGATTGTCTGCAACAAACTTGCGCTTAGCGTGGCCCACGGCAAGGCCACGAGTTCTGCCCATGACGACGGAACTATGTCTCCAAGGAACCGCACAATTCCGCTGCCAGCCCCCGCAAAGGAGGCGCCTTTCAGCTCCAGCGACATCGCCGACCAGGCTAACGCAGCCAGAATTCCCGCAATAATAAGACCAGCCATAACTTTGGCGAGAATGGGGGAATGCTCGGTTACGGAGCGGTCCTGGGTTGAGCCTGAGACAGGGTCAGTGTTGCTTTTGTCTGCAGCAGTCGATTGCGACGGTTGCTTTCGTTTCTCCGGCGGCAAAAATTCTGCAGCAAAGTGATCAACACCCCCGGGTGTGTGTGTCCATGACGCTGCACTGTCCGCAGATACCCTGTATTCCTCCACAGTCGCATCATGCACCGCAATAACCCGGTTAAAGAAACCCGAAGCCATCATGGGATCATGGACAGACACAGCCAGCGCAAACCTGTACTTTGCCTGGAGCGTCTCAAGCAGGTGAAGGGTACGGCGGGCGTTGGCTCTATCCAGTGCTGCAAACGGCTCGTCTGCAAGCAACACCCGCGGGCGCGATATAAGCGCCCTGGCAATCGCCACCCGTTGCTTTTGTCCGCCGGAAAGCTGGCTGACCGGCCTGTGGGCAAGGCGTGAAAGTCCCAGATCTTCCAGGAGATCCTCGCAGCGCATGCGCACTTCCCTTGGAAAAGACCACAGCCCCTTGTAGAAGGGCAGCTCGCCGAAGAGACCGCTACAGACATTATCCAGGCATGTACGTTCCGATACCAGCCGGAGATCCTGGTAAACCAGCGCTACCGGACCATGGCGCAGTACCTGTCCGCTATCCAGAGGCAATGATCCCTCGAGTGCCCGCAGCAGTGTGGTTTTCCCGCCTCCGCTCGGACCCACAATCGCTACGCGTTCACCTTCAAAAAGCGACAATGACGCTTTGTCCAGCGAGCATGACTTACAACCGGGGTATTTGACGCCAATGCGCGAAGCTGATAAAACAACAGTCCCGCTGGTCTCTTTGCGGGAGGATTCCAGGGGATTGTCGGAAAATTTATCCATTAGCTTTCTTCATACACTGGCCAGGTAAAAAACAACGGGTTTAGGATTAAGAGGAGTACGGCAGGACTGGCTCTTATGCCGGCCCTGCCAGCGGATTACTTGTTCAGTTCCACTACGCTGAGCTTAGTGTCTTCTACGGCCTTAGCCGCGGCGTTTACGTGAGCATCATCAGCCTTCACCATTTTGCTTGCGCCGTATACGTCTGCCATCAGTTCCGGATGCTCGGTGCTGAGTTCGATGATGGAACTCTGCATTTTGTCCTGGAACGACTTCGGCAGATCCGAGCGGATCATGATGCCATGGGTGGGAACACCTGGAGTTTCGGCGAGGACGCGCAGCTTGTCACGATCTTCCTTCTTCAGGTAAACGTCAGCCTTTGCACCTTCCATCGTGTAATCGCTCACTGCACAAACGTCGGCCTGACCATTGGCCACTGCGAGCAGCGCTCGATCATACCCACCGCCAAAAGACACGTTGCTGAAAAATTCCTTCGGATCCTGGCCCGGCTTCAGGAGACCTTCCTGGATGAGGCGCGCGTAAGCGAAAACGTAACCAGAGGTGCTGGTGGGTGAGGTAAACACCATCCGCTTGCCCTTGAGATCAGCCAGACTTTTAATGGGCGAGTCTTTCGCGACGACAAAAATAGAATCATAATCGGTGCGGCCTTCTCGCTCTTCAGCGACAATAAGACGAACCGGAGCTTCCTTCTTAGCGAGCAGGTACGGGAGGGCACTGGTGTAGGCAAGTTGCGCTTTGTTACTCACAATTGCCTGAACGCTGGCACCGTAACTGGTGGGAATTAGGACTTCGACCGGCACGCCAACCTTCTTCGAAAGATAAGCAGCCACTTTATCTGCAGACGCTTTTACGTCCTGCGGATTCTTCTGTTTCTGGAATACAAAAACGATTTTTTCGGGAACAGAGGCCTCTGGTGCAGGCTGGGCAAACGCTGTGGAAACTGAAAGTGCGGCCAGCAGAAGTGCAGAATAGCATCGTTTAAACAAGGTGGCGAGGTCCTTTAAGGGGATAGTGTTGCTACTTATAGGGCTATGCGAAAAACAGTCCAGATTTGACCCAGTCCTACATGATTGATTTTGTTTAGTATGATTATGTTGTTCCAGGCATTTAGCGCCTATGGTGGTGGCTTATATAAGCCAATTCTGCGGCATCTCAGCCAGCCGCCGATCTAACATCATCTCACAAGCCCAGGCTGGTTGATATCAGCCACTATGGTGGCGGATTTGATGCGCTTGTGTAACGCACGCCAAAGTTTTGACGATCTAAACAATTGGAAACACTAATGTTGGCATTAGTGCAAAATGTGGCACTACGTTTGCGCATGGGTGGCTCCGTAAAAATTTGATCTAAAGGATTATCCGAAGTGAAACGTGGCTTCACCCTCATCGAGTTGTTGATCGTAGTTGCAATCATTGCCATCCTGGCGGCAATCGCGGTCCCGAATTTCCTGGAGGCCCAGACTCGCGCCAAAGTCTCCCGCGTACAGGCTGACCAGCGCTCCATTGCAACCGCTGTAGAATTCTACCGCATCGATCATACAAACTACCCTGATGGAACAGACAATCCCACTGGCTATGACCAGGCGATCGTAGACTTTTTAAGCCCCTATGGCCTCGAGCGCAAGTACTATGGTTTCCGCACTCGTAATGGCGACTTGACGGTGGGCCGTGATTTCGCCGGCATTACAACCCCCATCGCGTACATGACAAGCATCCCGAATGATCCTTTCGTTAAAGGCTGCGGCAACTGGACGTATTGCTATCGTCCGACCAAAAAGACCAAGAACGGCTATGTCATTTCCAGTGTTGGCCCTGATTCCGACCACCTTGGCAACGCCAACGACGGCCGCGGTAACAGCAATACCGCCAACCCCATCAGCTCGGCCCTTGACCAGAAACTGGGTGACATCAGCGAGAGCGCTGTAACAGGTATGATGGAATTCTCAAACAAGAACACTACAGAGTACGGCCGCCTGCGCGAGTTTGCGACGCAGATGCAGTACGACGCAACCAACGGCACCCTGAGTGACGGCGACGTTTTCCGCCTCGGACCCGGCCAATAATCACAGGATTAACAAAAACCGGAAGCCCCTCAAAGGCTTCCGGTTTTTTTATTTTGAGCGGCTCCGGGTTATGCGTCGCCACATCCGCACGGGCAGCGGCACCGAGGCCAGGCGCTGGATATGCTCTTGCGCCTCGCGGTCATTGGGATTGATCTCCAGGGCAGACCGGTAAGCCTCCAGGGCTGCCTGCGTAAATGCCAGCCGTTCGTTTGCCATTCCCAGCCGCTTCCACAGCCACGGGTTTGACGGCTTAATCTCAATGGCGGCTTTTAAGAATTCCAGCGCCCGCGCCCACTTCTTTTCACTGAGCAGAAAATCGCCAACGAATGCAAGGATCTGCCAGTCGCCCGGGTGCCTTGTTTCCATAACCTTCTCGAAGCAAAAAGCCGCGTTCGCGTTTTCACAGTGCGATAAGATTTCACCGCGCACAGCCCACGTAAAGGCGCTGCCGCCGTCTGGTTTCGACATTGCGAAATCACTGCAAGCAATGGCGCGCTGGCGTCCGCCCGTAAGGGCGAGGGTCAGTCCCTGCAGGCTGGCAAGGCGCGGGTCTTCCGGGAAAAGTTCAATCGCGCGCATTGCCCACATGGCCGCTTCACGGTTCTGCTTCAGCTTTATCAGTGCGAGGATCTGCCCGATCCACGGCTCCACTGCCGAGTGATCCACCTGCATCGCCCGCGAATACGCACGCAGCGCTTTCTGGTACTCGCCGTTATAAAACAGCCGGTCGCCCTCAGACAGGTAATGTCCCTGGTCATAATCAGTGCCAGCGCCAGGTTCTTCCGGCTTCTTCGCGCGCACCTTCGACCGTAAACCGAATGGCCCCTCGTCGGGATCTTTGTCCGGTTCAGCCCCTGCGCCAGTTTCCAGTTTTGAAAAGCGTCCCATGGTCATCAAGTATGCATCGCACGAAAGAAAATGCAACGCCTCTCCCCGTACAAAAGCCAGAAATAGAAGCCTGTACGGTGCGATTTCTGTTGCCGCAAAACCCTTTGCGTCTCGTGTTGCCTGTGTACCAAGTTCGACAAAGGCAAAAGCTTTATGCGCAGGTTACTGGCAGCTATCGTGGCAAGTTCAACTATCCTCAGTGGTGCGCTTTGCGCTCAGCCTGCAGAAACGCAAACCACAGCTTCTACAGCGTTCGAAATCCGTGGCCTGAAAGGTCTCTACTGGGACGGCATAGAGAACTATTACAAGGCCGTGCCGTGGATGGCCGAACACAATATGAACTGGCTGATGCTCTGCTATACTGCCTGGCCTGAAAGCGCGCGCGAATGGCGCAAAGATTACACGCCCAAGCAGCTCTCGGAGATGAAAGAACTCGTAACCCGCGCCAACGATAAAGGTATCACAGTCTGCCTGAGCTTTAACCCCGGCATCTGGAGCAATCCTCCGCTGTGCCACTCCTGCGAAGACGATTACCAGGCCGCCTGGCGCAAGGTTAAAGACGCGCACAGTATAGGCATTTACTGGATCGCACTCTGCCTTGATGATATTGCCAAAGACATCGTCCCCGCTGACAAGCAAAAGTATGGCACCCTGCAGGAAGCCCAGGTGGCATTCGTTAACCGCATGTGGGCTGACATGAAGACACTGTCACCCCCACCGAAAATGATTTTCTGCCCGAGTGCTTACACTACCGGTGAGATGAAGAAGCACGCCGAATACACGAAGGTCATCGGGGAGAAGATCGACCCGCAGATTGATCTCTTCTGGACCGGCCCGGAGGTGTGCTCGCCTACAATTACCGTGGCCGAAGCGCAGGAGGCGGAGCGTATGTTTAACCGCCAGCCTTTCGTGTGGGACAATTATCCCGTAAATGATATGTTCCCCTGGCGGCCTCTCCTGGCGCCTGTAGACGGGCGCGATCCCAGTCTCGCCGGCGCCGTCTCCGGTATCCTTTTCAACCCCATGAAACAGTGGGAACTCAACCGCATCCCGCTGGTATCTGTGGCCGATTATCTCAGCAACCCGGCTACCTATGATCCCGCGGAAGCCGTCGAGAAAACCGTCCGAGAATTCCCCGCTAAGGATCAGCCCGCAATTCGCCTCCTGCTGAAATATTATGGTTCATCATTCTGGGGGGAGAAAAACTTTCCTCCCGGTCCCCGGCCAGAAACGCCGGAAGAGGCCCAGCAGGTAGCGGCTGATCTGGAACAGCTGAAATCACTTATGACATCCAAAAGCAGCACCCTTCAGCCTATGTGGGAAGATGTGCGCGAACGGGTAGAAGAAGATCTGAAACAGGTGCGCCTGTTGGCCGACGGTCCGGTAATACAAGGCAGGCAGATGAAAGGCGGTGCCGGTGATCTGGCAGAAAAGGCTTTCGGCCAGAAACTTGGCCTGGTCTATGCCCGCCCCACCGGAAAATCCCGCATTGCAGCCGTCTTCAATCTCGACTCCGCCACCACCCGCGCAGCCCGCCTGCGCCTTCTGGCTCGCAATGGCGATAAGAAAAAGCCCCGGGTCAGGATAACCGCCAACGGCGAAAAAGTCGCGGAAGGCCTGCTGGGCTTTTCTCAATCGGATTTTGAGGCAAAAGACTTTGACCTGCCTGAACAGTCCGCGAGCGGGAACAAACTGGAAGTCGTAATCGAAAACCTCGAAACTACCGGCAGTCTTGGACAGCCACCCTGGTTTGCGGTAAAGTGGGTGCAGCTGCTGCCTTAGACTGGCAGTTGCCTGCGCCGCGCCCGCAGCCACAGAACCAGCACCACCAGCGACGTGCAAATCGAAACCAGCATGCCGGTGACCAACCCCGTCGGCCGATACCTGATGTGAATCACGTGCTCGCCCCCACTCAGCGGGATCGCCATAAACGGCCCGTTCGCGCGGTAAATCTCCACTGGTTCGCCATCCACCTCCGCCCGCCAGCCTGCATCCCAGGCGTGGCTGAGAAATAGCCAGCCGTGCATGTTTGCCGATGTCATCACTCTGCCATGGCGATCTGACAACCACTCAATCTCCGCATTTCCGCGGAATGCCGGCGGATGCGGCGCATTCACGCAGCGAAGTTCCTCTTCATTCAGCTTCCGCTTATCAATAAGGATTGTATCTCGCGCATCCAGTTCGCCGCTAAACATCCGCCACATGATATTGCCTGTCTGCTTGTAGCTGCCCACAGCAGCGGCCGGCACCATCCGCGCGTATCCGGGCGGATCATCGCGATGAAGCACCCGGTAATCCGCCGTGAGCGATTCAACCTCTCGAAACCCCTCTGCTCCGAAAAGATCCCGCACAACCAGGCTGTCATCCTCCAGGATCGCCGCTGCATGATTGAGTGCCAGCGTCGTTGAGTACGGACCAGTCGCTTCAAACTTAAGCGCCGCCACCGGCACACTCGTAGCCAGGTCCAGCCGGGCATCAAAAAAGTTTACGTCACTCGACCAGTGATTAGGTATAACGCGGAAATAAGAAAGCCGCGCCCGCGAATGAGCAGGCACCGGGTCCGTCGATCCTTCGATCGGGTACCGCGCATCGCTCACATGTTTCCCCAGCACCACCGGCGCCGAGCTCAACACATCGCCGCTGGCATTCAACGCACTCACCCGGCCCACTTCCGTTCCATCGCCCCACCCACCGGCCCGCCCGCTGAACGCTATAATGTGGAAGTTCTTCACCGGCTGAGTGGTCACAAGATCGACAGTAAGTTCCGTTGGCATCAGCGCGCGCGTCGATACAGACGTCTCACCGCTGTCCGCCACCCACGGCGCCCCGATCTCCACCCAGCCCCAGTCGTCAATGGCCGCCACACGGTCTCCAATCTGCGCTGTCCGCGGAACGCGCTTGTTTACAATGTCAGACACATTCCACAGGTCGACAAGCGTCTCTTGAATGCCCAGCCGAAACGGCGGCATGCTTTCCGGCTGAAACGCCGTCACCCAGTCATCGTTTGTCACCGAGTAACCGTTTGCTAACAGGTGCCCCATATGCAGGGCGGAATTGGGAGCCGTCGCGTTCAGCACCCGCCCTGGCGTCTTTGGCGGAACGCTCTGCAGTTCCGCAGACTCCACCGACTGGATGCCCGGATACTGGATTGCAGTTCCCCAGCCAAAAGAATACAGTGCCAGCTCTACCGCCGCCAGCAATGCCAGCACTCCCACGCGCACCCGCGCGCTGCGCCACGATACCGCCAGCAGCACCACGGTAACGCCCAGAATTACGACTGCGATTAATAGCTGCTTTTGCAGCGCCGCAAAGAACTCCGCTGCTCGTTGTCGCAAAATGTACTCGCCCAGAAACGAATCCTTGTCGCCAGTAAAGGCACGAATCCAGGTGTCCAGCCAGTCGCCGCGGTGTCCGTAAAAGATCCACGCGCCCCAGATCACCAAAAGCCCGCCAAAAATCGCAACGGCCCCGCGGCCAGCTCGCAGCGCCCGCGCCGGCTCACCCAGCAGTGCCTGCATGCCGAGCCCCGCCAGCAGCGCCCACGCAGGGTAAAACACCAGAAGAATCCGCGTCGAAACCCGCACCAGGCTGAACCCCGGCACATAATCATAAAGCCAGCCATAAAACGGCAGATCGTCTCCCGTGGCGCAGCCCAAAAGAAATAGGCACCCCACTCCCAGCATATGCACCGGCCATGATCCCCAGTAGTATATCCACCCCAGCAGGCCCAGCACCGTCACCACAAGCCCCATGGCAATGTAGCCTTCAAACAGGTTTGAATCGAACCAGAAGAACCAGGCGTCGGGAGATTCCGGCAGTATCGACAGTTTATACGGCGGCCAGTCGAGCGCCCACGGAATACGCACATAAAACCCAGGCAGATACAGCATCGGGAACTGGCTGCTGTCCAGCGCCGACCACAGTACAGCTTCCCGTCCCACAGAAGCCCTCGTGCTAATGCTTATCAGCTCCGCAGTAGGGATAAGCTGCACCGCCGCCAGCAGCAGGCCGAGGGCAAAGGCCAGGCCGAACATTGCAATCATTCGTATGCCCGCAACAACGCGCCCCGACTGCTGCCAATGGCGGAGCGCCAGCACTGCTGCTCCGGCCGCAAGGGCGTAGTGGGCATACATCGTCGTCTGCGGATGGCCAGCCAGGTTTCCAAAGGCCAGCGCAATTCCCGCAGCCAATACCATTCGTATATCCGCAGAGCCCCCGCGGCTGTAGCGGGCAAAGTAACCGCCCGCGTACAGGCTCATGCTGAGCACCTGGATCATGTTCACAAACGTAATGTGCAGAACCATAAACGCGTTAAAGCACGCAACGGAACCCGCCACCACTGCGGCAAAGCGCCCCACCCCGAAACTCCGGATAAAAAACACCGCCGACAGCGACAGGATCACCAGGTTGATCAGCATATAGGCATCCAGCGCCGTCTGGCTCCCGGCATCGGTCACTACAACCCCGAAAATCAGGTTCACCGGGTAGAGCAGGGCAAATTGTGGGTCCTGGAATATCGGGTATCCCGCAAAAATCTCGTGGGCATACAGCGGAAAGATTTCGTCGTGCAGTTTCTGCGATGTATAAATTCGGTACGGCGTATGAAAAGCAAAGAAGTCGCCCCCCGCCGGCAGCCCCATATCAGGCAGCACCAGCGGGAAGTAAAAGAGTATCGTTAAAAGGATGATCGTCAGGTAATGCCACTGGCGCAGTGGCCAGGGGTGGCTGTCAAATTGGTGCGAGGGTGCGAGAAAAGACATGGGGCTGAAGCGAATGTGCGCAGCAGCGGATTGGCAAGTTGATATTTACTGGCACCCCCAGGCAAAGTGCCAAAGGAAAATTGGGTTGCAACGCCGCCCCGCGTGGGGTCGGTTGCAGTTAACCTTTTTGGGGAAATTGCCTGATTATGCCTATAAACTCTTTAAAAAAACTGACCTTTGCAGCCTGCCTTGCGGCCCTCACTTTTACAGGATGCGCACCCAGTGAACTGCGCGATAAAGTAGAATCTGAAGAAGGCACCAAGCCCGGCGACGACGCTGCCACTAAATCATCCGACGGTAAATCCACCGCCACGGCCGCAGCCAGTGATGAACGCACCTCCGGCATCATCCAGTTTCCCGCCGAACCTGCTCCTGAAGGTTTCAAGCTGCCCTGGCCCGACGCCCTTGCCGCCACCGAAATGAAAGATACCGGCAAGTTCGGCGGATCCCTCACGGCAGCAGTCATTGGCGAACCGAAAACCTTTGATCCTCTTACCTCCAACGAGAGCAGCAGCAGCCAGGTTATTACCCAGATGTTTGCATCCCTGTTGAGCTGGGATCCCGGCACACAGGAGTACTTCCCGTACTTGTTGAAGTCTCTCACCGTCGTCGACGACCAGAAAACCTGGACCGCCACCCTGCGCGATGGCCTGAAATGGAGCGACGGCCAGCCCCTTACTGCAGATGATATCATGTTCACCCAGCAGGTGGTGTACGACAAGAACATTATCAACCCGCTGGCCGATATTTTGCAGGTTGCCGGGCAGCCCCTTAAATTTGAAAAAATCGACAACCTCAGCGTCAAAATCACTGCTGCCGAGCCCACCGGTTTCATGCACGTGATGCTCGCAAGCATGCAGCCCGTGCCCAAACACGCTCTCGAAGCGGCATACAAGGCCGGCACCTATAATACCGCCATGAGCATCAATATCGATCCCGCAAAGCTTATCGTCAGCGGCCCCTTTAAGCTGCAGCTTCTGCAGGCCGGCGAACGCGTGGTTCTCGTCCGAAACGAGCACTACTTCCGCGTAGATAAAGAAGGCCGCCGCCTGCCCTACCTCGATTCCATGGTCTACAGCGTAGCGCCGGATCTCGATTCCATGGTCGCCAAGTTCCGGAGCGGTGAAGCCGACACCCTCGACAGCCCCCGCCCTGAAATGGTGCCCGACCTTCGCCAGGCGCAGCAGGCTGAAGGGTTTACATTATACGATAAAGGCCCGGGAGATACCGCGTCGTTTTTCTGGTTCAATCTCAAGCCCGGCGCCAATGCCGAAGGTAAGCCTTATGTGCGCCCGGAACTGCAGCCGGTTTTCGGAAACCAGGATTTCCGCAAAGCCGTCTACCATGCTATCAATCGCGACGGCATGATCCGCACCGTCTTGCGCGGCCTTGCTGTAAAAGCTGACAGCCTCACACCTGTTGCACTTAAAGACTGGCACAGCCCAAACCTGCCCGCTTACGAGTACGATGTGGAAAAGTCAAAATCCATCCTGGAGCAGGCTGGATTTAAAGACGTCAACGGTGACGGCATCCGCGAAACCACCGATGGCAAGCCGCTGCAGTTTACATTTATCACCAACGTGGAAAACAAAACCCGCGTAGAACTGGCCACAATTATCGCCACTGACCTGCGCGCTGTCGGCATCCAGGCGACACCGCAGTCCGTCGATTTCAATACGCTCGTCACGCAGCTCAATGACACCCACCAATACGAGGCCTGTCTCCTTGGCTTCTCCGGCAGCATTCATCCCGTCACCAGCATGAACGTCTGGCGCAGCAGCGGCCGCACCCACTATTGGAACCCGCTTCAGGAAAAGCCGGCTACCGAATGGGAAGCGAAGATCGACAGCCTTGCCCAGACCTTTGCATCCGCGCTGGATTTTTCAACTCAGCAGAAAACGTTCTTTGAGATGCAGTCCATCCTGATGGATAACGTTCCCACTTTGCCGCTCTATTACCCCAAGACGTTCAGCTGTGTACGCAACAAGTTCGGCAACGTCCGGCCCACTCCTTTTGCCGACTCCTTCTGGAATGCGGATGAGCTTTATGTGAAGCAGTAAGGCATCTGTGTTTTGCCGTGGAATTATCCGGCGGCTCGGCGGATATCTCGGTAGTAGAGCATTGTCATGTCCGTTACCAAAAATCGCCGCGTGGTAAATCAGCCTCTTCCGCTGGACTACGAGACTGCCCCGGCAGAAGCGCCTCGCCCTGGCGGCTACCGCGCCTATGTCGGCGGCGTGCTTTATGTTGAAGGCATCATCGTCCTGCTGATGGGCGCTATGCTACTGATGGGGTACTGGCCGCCAGTGTCGGCCCACGGCGAACGCGCGAATCCTGTTAGTCAAATCGGTCTATGGCTGGCAGGCGGCGCGCTTCTCTATATGGTTGTCGTGGGTATCGGAATTTTCTTTTACAACCTGCTCCACCCATCCTCCCGCATTGGCCGCGGCGAAGATCATCCAGACGGAGCCGTCATGCGCGCGCGTCGCTACGCCGCCATGAAACGGCGCACGTATTACATCTTCGACGACACCATCCACTGCCAGAAAGACGCCGAAGACGCCATGAAAGCCCGCGAACTGTACTAAACCAGCAGCACCACACCCCAAAGCGCACAGCGCTTTAAACTCCAGCAACACTGACCGCGGCCCCATGCAAGCCTGCCACTTTCGCTGTTGCTCTTTTACGTTCCACATTCTACTTTCTACATTATACGTTCTACGTTTTACCTGGCCGCTCCCCGCGCAGCCCGACGCCCCTTACCGCCGCGTTTACCGCCTTTTTTACCTTTGGTCGTCGCTTCATCATTCGCACCCGTCGCCATCTTCTCGCCGCCGCCATTCTTCAGCGCATGCAACACCGCTTCTGCCACCCCTGCGGCGCTGGCCGGATTCTGGCCCGTAATCAGCCGGCCATCCACCACAACCTTCTTTTCATAATTCGGCGCTGTTTCCACCGTAGCTCCCTGCTCTTCCAACTTCGTCTCAAGCAGAAACGGCACTACCTTATCCAGACCCGTCGCCGCTTCTTCCGAATTAGTAAAAGCCGCCACCTTTTTGCCCTTCACCAGCGGTTCACCATTCGCCGTTTTAATATTCACCAGCGCGGCGGGCCCATGACAAACAGCAGCCACCACTTTGCCCTGCTGCCAGAACTTCTGCGTCACATCCTGCAGCGACTCTGAGGCTGGAAAATCCCACATCGTGCCGTGG
>JAKFFN010000187.1:0-2943 GCA_036675025.1 Candidatus Sumerlaeales bacterium
AGTCGTTGACCCAACCCGCAAGGGAGGGAGGCGCCAACGGTCTGTTCGATGATTGGGGTGAAGTCGTAACAAGGTAGCCGTAGGGGAACCTGCGGCTGGATCACCTCCTTTCCGGAGAAACCTACAGCATGCTCCTCGGAGCGTCTGTCAGGTCGCTGCCATCCTTCCCAGTCGCCGCGGTCGAAAGACACGGGCAACGGGTCGGATGAGCGGCAGAACGGTGAATACAGAAGCTGCTACCAATCTTTGAAGGACCGTAAGGTCGTTCGAATATTTGAAATTTTGCATAGGAATGGTGGTAGACGAGACCGGACGCAGTCCCTCGGGGCAGCGTCCGTTCGAGTTGAGATTCTGATGAGTCAAGTTTTTAAGGGCACACGGTGGATGCCTTGGCATCAGGAGGCGATGAAGGACGTAGGAGCCTGCGATAAGCCCCGTCGAGCTGGCAAGCGAGCGACGACACGGGGATTTCCGAATGGGGAAACCTGGTCCGGGTCATGCCGGATCGCAAATGCGCCAACCCGGGGAACTGAACCATCTCAGTACCCGGAGGAGAAGAAATCAACAGAGACTCCCCTAGTAGTGGCGAGCGAACGGGGACGAGCCTAAACCCATCCAGTGTAAGCCTGCGAGCGTTGCTGGTTGGGGGTTGTAGGGCCGAATGGCCAGCTTTGCAGAGCTGGCGTGGAGTTACAAATCGTCGTGGTAGCAGAAGCATCTGGGAAGGTGCGGCGTAGAGGGTGAGACCCCCGTATGCGAAACTGTGACGACTCCATTGTTTGGTACCTGAGTACCATGGGGCACGAGCAACCCCGTGGGAATCTGGGAGGACCATCTTCCAAGGCTAAGTACTACCTGATGACCGATAGTGAACAAGTACCGTGAGGGAAAGGTGAAAAGTACCCCGAAAGGGGGGTGAAAAGACCCTGAACCCGTGTGTCTACGAACAGTGGGAGCCGCAAGGCGACCGCGTACCTTTTGCATAATGAGTCAGCGAGTTGCGTGTCGTAGCAAGGTTAAGCCGCAAGGTGTAGCCGTAGGGAAACCGAGTCTTCAAAGGGCGATTCAGTTACGGCGCGCAGACCCGAATCCAGGTGATCTATCCATGGACAGGCTGAAGCGTGGGTAAAACCGCGTGGAGGGCCGAACCCACTGAAGTTGAAAATTCAGGGGATGAGCTGTGGATAGGAGTGAAAGGCTAATCAAACCTGGGAATAGCTGGTTCTCCCCGAAAGGCATTTACGTGCCGCCTCGGGTAGCACCATCGGGGGTAGAGCACTGAATGGGCTAGGGGGCCTCCAAGCCTACCAAACCCAATCAAACTCCGAATCCCGGTGAGTGACGCTCGGGAGTGAGACAGCGGGGGATAAGCTTCGTTGTCGAGAGGGAAAGAGCCCAGACCGCCAGCTAAGGTCTCCAAGTACGCGCTAAGTGGTCGAGGATGTGGGGTAACCTAGACAACCAGGAGGTTGGCTTAGAAGCAGCCACCCTTTAAAGAAAGCGTAATAGCTCACTGGTCAAGTCATCCTGCGCCGTAAATATAACGGGGCTAAGCGTGTCACCGAAGCTGCGGGTTTCTTTTGAAGCGGTAGGGGAGCGTTCCTGCTGCGGTGAAGCCACTTGGCGATGAGTGGTGGAGCGGCAGGAAGTGCGAATGCTGACATGAGTAGCGATAAACAAGGTGAAAACCCTTGTCGCCGAAAGCCCAAGGTTTCCTGTCCAAGGACCATCCGGGCAGGGTTAGTCGGCCCCTAAGGCGTAGCCGAACGGCGAAGTCGATGGGAAACGGGTTAATATTCCCGTACCGGCAGTACTGAGTAGAGCAGGGACGGAGAAGGGTAGGTCAGCCGGATAGTGGATGCCGGTGCAAGCCTGTAGGGGGTTCGGGTAGGAACAAAACGCCCGGGCAACTCCGAGAGGTGATGCCGTGGCCTTCGGGCCGAAGTGATTGATCCCACGCTTCCGAGAAAAGCTGCGTCCTACGTTGACGTACTGCCGACCGTACCGGAAACCGACTCAGGTGGGCGGGTCGAGAAGACCAAGGCGTTTGAGAGAATCCTGGTTAAGGAACTCGGCAAATTGACACCGTAACTTCGGGATAAGGTGTGCCACTTCGGGTGAAGGCCCTCGCGGCCGGAGCTTGGAGGGGTTGCAACAAAGAGGCGGTAGCGACTGTTTACCAAAAACACAGGCCTGTGCGAAGCCGTAAGGCGACGTATACGGGTTGACGCCTGCCCGGTGCCGGAAGGTTAAGGGGACTGCTCAGCCGCAAGGCGAAGGTGGGAACCGAAGCCCCGGTAAACGGCGGCCGTAACTATAACGGTCCTAAGGTAGCGAAATTCCTTGTCGGGTAAGTTCCGACCTGCACGAATGGCGTAACGACTTCCGCACTGTCTCGATCAGGATCTCAGCGAAATTGACATTGGGGTGAAGATGCCCCATACCCGCAGCAAGACGGAAAGACCCTGTGAACCTTTACTCTAACTTGGCAGCGGCATTCGGTTCAGTTTGTGTAGGATAGGTGGGAGGCTGTGAACCGGGAGCGCTAGCTTTCGGGGAGCCAACGTTGAAATACCACCCTGATTGTGCTGGATGCCTAACCCGGCCGAAAGGCGGGGACACTGCCTGGTGGGGAGTTTGACTGGGGCGGTCGCCTCCCAAACAGTAACGGAGGCGCGCAAAGGTTCCCTCAGCCAGATCGGAAACCTGGCGCAGAGTGCAAAGGCAGAAGGGAGCTTGACTGCAACATCGACAGATGGAGCAGGTGCGAAAGCAGGCCTTAGTGATCCGGCGGTCCCACATGGGAGGGCCGTCGCTCATCGGATAAAAGGTACTCCGGGGATAACAGGCTTATCACGCCCAAGAGTTCACATCGACGGCGTGGTTTGGCACCTCGATGTCGGCTCATCGCATCCTGGGGCTGGAGCAGGTCCCAAGGGTTTG
>JAKFFN010000352.1:0-17125 GCA_036675025.1 Candidatus Sumerlaeales bacterium
CAGCGTAAAGATCCGTTTGAGCAATTGGACCCGGGCAAGGGGCAAGGCCGTGATCCGCAGCGTACGCCCATGCAATGGCAGACAGACAGCGCAAATGCCGGATTTACCACCGGCGAACCATGGCTGCCTTTGGCGGCGGACTGGAAGACAGTAAATGTCGAGGCACAGAAGCAGGACCCCGCGAGCATGTTGAGCCTGACCCGCAGGATCATCCAACTGGCACGCAGCGAACCGGCGCTGCTGGTGGGAGATCACTACCTGGTCATCACAGAGACTTTCGGGCCCGTGATTGCATACCGGCGCGAGCATGAGTCGGGAAAATTCCTGGTAGCGCTAAACCTGTCTGCGAAGCCGGCGGAGTTCACACTCCCATATGGATACAACAATGTGAAGCCGGAACTCTCCACCCTTGGCGAGCCGCAGGCGGAACAGTTTCAGAACGTTGTGCACCTGAGGGCAAATGAAGGATTAATCCTGCGGTGCCTGGCTTAGAGGATTAAGTGCTAGTCTGCAGCGGTGGTGAATTCGTAGACAACCGGCTCGACAGGAATGCCCAGGGAGTTTGAAAAGTTTTTGTGGGACGGACTGTTGATGCCGAGCTTATAACCGTGGCCCGGCTGCAGCTTGACAGGAACAGTGCACGTCAGTTGGTCTTGTGACCATTCGGCTTTGCCGGTAATTTCTGGAAAATCGTCCCCGCCCCCGGTCCAACTCATTCCATCGCCCATAGGCTGATCGAACGTAACCGAAAGCTTCGCGGTCGCTGGTGAAACATTTGTGGCGCCGTTTGGCGGATCAAAGGTCACTGCCTTTGGCGCCGACATGCGAGCCAGATCATCGGCACTGGCGCCAGCTGTGGCGAAAGTTATCGTCTCCGGCGGCAGAGGTTCGCCCGCTGCGCTACGGAAGTTCTGAAAACTTTTGCTGTTCAGACCAAGGCGGTAGACCTTTGCCGGCTCCAGGATCACTGGCAACACACAAGTGTGATCGTCAATCCAGCCCGGCTTTTCGTCTTCATTAATCTTAGGATAATGTGGGCCGCCGCCAGTCCAGCTCATGCCTTTGCCCATGGGCTGATCAAACTTTACGATTATGGCCGTAGTTGCAGGATCCACATCCGTCGAATCAGGTTTGGGTATAATAGAGACAGCGCGAGGTGCAGCCGCTGTTGCGAAGCTGCAAATCATGGTTAGAGCGGCAAGCGCTAATGCTGCAGTTACTTTGATGCGATACATGGTGTAGCCTCCATTTAACCCCAGAATGTAACCCCTGTCTTCATGCATGAGCAAAATGGAATTCGCTAAGTCAAAGTTTAAAAAGTTCGAACGCGTTGCGGTTATGGTACCTTTATGACCCATGCTCCTTTGAGCACATAAAAACTGCCCGACCAGAAGTTCAGGCAGGTCTTACTGCATGGACATCAATGTTTACGTTACTGCAGAATCCGTCAGGCGTAGCTAATAGGAGACTCCGGCAGAGACTCCTGAGCCACCAACTCCGACTCCTGCTCCGACGCCTCCGCCATAGGCTCCAGCTCCGTAGCTATCACCCGCGTAGCTGCCGCCATAAACGCCAGCTGATGCGCCCTGGTCTACTCCACCGTAACCGTAGTATCCTTGCTGCGCATAGCCGGGCTGAGCGTAGCCGGATTGAGCGTACCCTTGTGCACCGTAACCTGGTGAAGCGTAGCCATAGGCCGGAGCCTGGGCTTGCCCGCCATAGTAATAAGACGGCGGTGCCGCCGAATAGCCATAAGGGCTTTCATAAACACAACATTCATCCGATCCGCCGCCACCAGATAAGGCTGCCAGACCAAGTACTGCTAGTGGGATTGCTACCCATCCCATGATTACACCTCCGTTAGTAATGATAATGCCGGAGTAATCTAAAGCTTTTTTTATACCCGTCTGAAAACGTGGGGCATGCGAATTCGTTCAGGTACAAAACGCTTAACATTTTAACTTTTACGCGCGTTTGATGTAAATAGAGTTAACAGTAAGCGCGCGCTAAAACGCTACCTGGCGCGCGTCTGTGCCGGGCGGAGCTTCGATGCTGTTCTCTTGTAATATCAGCCGGTATAAGACTTCTGAGTTAGCGGAGCGGCGGCAGCCCTGTAAAGATCGACTGCGAGGCACCCGGCAACTTCGCGGTCGAGGAACGCAATCTCGAAGCGCCGCCCGGGCGCGCTGGCACCTGCGGTATCTGCCTTCAGATTTGCCATTCTATAGCGGCGATCAAACGGTGATTCCGTAAGGCGCACGCTCTGAATGCGGTTTAGTGGAACAATCGATATTTTCCGTGTAAGCCACCCGCGCTTGTAGATAAAAAATGTGTCGTGAAGAGCCCACGCGGTGGTCTTCACGTAAAGACTGGCATTAAGCCACAGCAACGGCAAAACTGCAAAGAAAATTCCGATGGCCCACCACCCTAGAAACCACGCGGCAGGTGCGGTGATTACGATGGCCCACGTGTACACGCCCTGTCTAAACCTGCGAGCCCGCGCCCGCGGCGCCAGGCCGTTCCAGTTGATCTGACCCAGGGACACCTGCGGCAAAGCGGAAAGAATAAGCCGTTCCGCATCGGAAGGAAGACACACCGGCGCGAGCCACACTTCGCGGAGAGCTTTGTTGCCGCTGTTCTGACCGGCACCCTCCGCCGCGGCTATACCGCCAGCGAGATCAACCTGAAGCGACGTGCGCTTGAACAGCCGATGCAGAAGCGAGCTTTTCTGATGAACCACCTGGATGCGTCGCTGGCGAAGGGTGAGCGAGATGCGTGTGAGCAAGCCGTATTGCGAATGGAGATCGCCGGCTTTCCGCGACAGCCGGAAATCATGAAATACGACCAGCGCCATCACGATAGAGAGTACGCGAATGGCCAACGTGAGTATCAGCACGAACGAAACACCAAGAACTATACTGATCATTAAACCAAGTTCCGGCAGTTCCAAGAATGGCAGTGACCGAAGGATTGGCTCGATGTTCTCTTCCTTGAAGATTCCGGAGTCGGCCAGCAAAGCCACGATGGCTGCAACGATCACCATGCCGCGGTTATCGATGAGGCCGTAGCGGATCAGCTCGCCCGCATCTAATGACAGCAGGAGTTCTTCGGGAGGCTCCGCGGCGATCGCAGGCGCCCCGCCTTCAGCTTCCTGACCTTGGGTCCGCTGCTCAAATATATGCGCACGCAATTCCTCTACGGCCTGGAGGCCGAGCACCCGGATAGAGGCCTCGGCTTTGCCGCCGCTGGATGTTTCGATCTGTACCTGTGCGACGCCCAGCAGGCGGTGCATGATGCCGCGCGTGGTGTCTACGTTTTCGATCCGGGTGTAGTCAATTGTGCGGACGTTTTGAAAGAACACGCCCTCCCGGATCACAAGCCCGCTTTCAGAAAACCCGTAACGCATGGTGAACTGCAGCCACAAGGCGTTCAGAAGTACGGGCACCGTCAGTGCGCCAACGACAGTTAGTCCGATATAGGCTTCTTTGCGCGCTCCGACCAGCACCGCGACAAATAGCGGAAGTATGGCGCGGTTGTGATGCAGAAAAATGAAAAGCCATGAGAGGGAATGCAGGCGCTTTTCGGGACGGAACTCTTCGGCGTCCTGTTCAGACGGCATCGTCTGTTTCGTTCCTCTGCAGTTGATTGCGCAGTGCCATTGCCGTGTCGTATTCCAGTCCGTCGAGTTCGATTTTCGTGAACTGGCTTCCAGCTGTATAGAGCTTCAGTGTGCTCACGCCATGGCGCCGCTGCAAAGGCCCCTGTGAAACGTCAGAGTGCTGTATGCGAACGCGCGGCAGAAAGGACAGGGTTCTCCAGAATACGCCTTTCTGAATCCTGATGCCTTCATCATCTACCCGGTATCGCAAGTGGCGGTAGTAGGCCTTGGGGTAACGTAGCGTAGTCAGAATCAGCACTGGCAGGATTACTGCGCAAATTGCAGCCGCTACTGGCCAAAGATATCTATAGTTCAGCAAAAGGAAAAGCGCGCCGACCAGGAAGAGGAATATGACAAATAAGCTGTGCCCGAGGACAGACCAACGCCAGACCTTGATAGCTCGCGGGTCAACAGAGTGTTCTTGGTCTACATTATCGGGCAAAGTATCAGAGTTCAAATTTATTATACCATTCACAATCGGAAAAAGGTTCCTACTTCAGTACCTCGCCACCGCTGCTTATGTTGTCCTTCGTATATACGCGGGATTTCAGCGTCAGCGTTTTTGGCACTTCTTTACCCTGCAGAATCTGAAGGGCGTGATCAATGGCTTCTTTGCCGCCGGTCGGGTATTCGAAAGTTGCGGTGAGAATACCCTGCTGCACATAAGCCTGGCCTTCCTGTGGAAGGCCGTCGATACCTACAAACTTCATATCCGCTTCGCGGCCGGCTGCTTTTGCAGCCATGTACGCGCCGTGAGCGCCGGGATCGTTGTGGGCATAAACCAGGTCGATCTCCGGGAACCGCGCCAATGCTGATTCCATTTCCTTGCGGGCGTCCGGCTCAAGCCAGTGCATGTCCGCTTCAAAAATGACTTCGATGTTTGAACCCGCGATGCCCTCGCGAAATCCCGCATGGCGATCCTGGGCGGGGGTGCTTGTCATCAGGCCCTTCAGCTCAACAACCTTGCCCTGGCCACCCAGCGTTTCCTTGATGTATTCGCCTGCGGCTTTGCCGATCTGCTTATTGTCGGCGCCGATGAACATGGTGTACTTATCGCCCGTGACGGCGCGATCAAGAACGATGACCGGTATGCCCTGGTCATACACGGCGGCCACCGGTTGTGTGAGCGGCGCAGCCTCCTTGGGTGAGATGATGAGCAGGTCGACGCCTTGTCGCGCAAATTCTTCCACGTGAGCCCGCTGCTTCAAAGTGTCGTTCTGGGCATCTTTATACTCAACCGTGAGCTCAGGGTGAGCCTCGGCGGCCTTCTTTATGTCGGCGTTCATCTGAACGCGCCAGGGCTCGCCAAGGTTGCACTGGCTCATACCAATAACAAACTCTTTCTTGTCACCTGCTGCCTCACCGCCTGCTTTACTATCTGCAGCGCCAGGGCCCGAGCCTTTGTCTTCCGCGCAACCGCCAAGCATAAGCCCGGCAGCAATCACGCCCAATCCCATAAAATGTTTTCTCATCTTCACGGCTCCTTCTCTCCCAGTTGAAACTTGTCTTTATGCGGTCCTGCGTGATCTTTGGAACAGAACAGCACCTACGATAATGGCGCCTGTCAACATCAGGCGGTTGGCTTCGCCCACGGCATTTATGCTGAGCACTTTCTCGAGGTAGCTAATGGTGAGCGCGCCGATAATTGTAAGCCCTACGCCCCCACGGCCGCCCATCAGGCTTGTGCCACCGATGACCACCATCGCGATGGCAGTGAGTTCGTAACCGACGCCTGCCTCAGGGTCACCCTGCATCTCCTGCGCCGCCTGGCACAGTCCCGCAAGCCCTGCAAGCAGACCGCTGAATCCATACGCCAGCAGCTTCATGGCGTTTACGGGCACGCCGCTCAGGCGCGCAGCCTCTTCGTTCCCGCCAATAGCGTACAGGTAGCGCCCCCACCGCAGACGTGAAAGGAGAATCCACGTGAGCAGGGCGGATACGGCAAAGAGGATGGTAACTACGGCCAGGTTGTTGTTGAAGACGCCCTCGTTTAAAAAGTTCATGACAGCCGGCGGGTCAACATAGGCGTACGAGCCATCCTTCTGCTGCACGTAGGTTGATACCTTCTGCCCCTGGCTCACGTACTTTGCCACGCCGCGCGCAAAAACCATCATGGCTAATGTGGCAATGAAGGGCTGCATGCCGTAGCGGGAGATGAAGTAACCCGATAAAAATCCGCAGGCGGAACCGCCGCCGAGAGCCGCCGCTACGGCGACAGGCGCGGGAAGGCCCAGGTGGATCGCCAACTTTGTGAAGATGATAGACGACAATGCCAGGATGCTGCCGACGGCCAGGTCAATGCCCGCGGTGATGATCACGACCGTCATGCCGCAGGCCAGGATTCCATACGTCGACATTTGCCTTAGGGTATCACGGTGGGTGCCCCATTTGAAAAACGTGCCGTCCGCATTAAATATGGAACCCAGAACCCAAACCAGCAACAGCGCAATCACCGCGCGAAAGCCGGGGTGCGCGAGTAACTTCTTCATCAATGATCAGTCCCTTTGCCCATGGCCGCAGCCAGTATGTTTTCCTGCGTAGCTGATTCGCGAGAGATGGCTGCTGTAATTTCCCCGCGATGCATCACGCAAATGCGATCCGCCAGCCCCAGCATCTCCGGCATCTCCGTTGTAATCAGGAGAATCGTGGTACCCTGTTGCCGGATGCGCCCGATAAGCTCGTAGATCTCGTGTTTCGCTCCCACATCAACCCCGCGCGTTGGCTCATCCAGGAGCAGCAGCTTCGGTGCTGTTTCCAGGCAACGCGCCAGCAGTACCTTTTGCTGATTGCCTCCGCTAAGAGATCCCACCGGCTGATCAGGACCCGTGGCGCGTATGCGAAGCGCTTCAATGTGCCGGCGAGCCGCTTGGCGTTCGGAACCGTTTCGCATCCATCCGCCGGGGGAGTAGCGTGGCATGCTGGCGAGTGTTACGTTAGATGAAATCGGCATTCCGAGAATCAGGCCTTCCTCTTTGCGATCACTGGGGAGATAAGCCATGCCGCTCGCAATGGCATGCTCGGGAGATCGGGGGAGATGCTTCAGGTCACCAAAAGTAATGGTCGCGCTTGCGAGTCTGCCCAGTACACCATAAAGCGCCAAAAAGACCTGGCTGCACCCACTGCCCTGCAGGCCCGCGAAGCCGAGGATCTCACCGCGCTTTGCATCGAAACTCACGTCCTTTACAAGCCAGCTTTCAGCCCGGGTTGCAGACCGCACGGAGAGCTGTTGTGCGCTGATGGTCAAAGGAGCGTCCGGTTCCAGTGGCGGCGGCGCCGGTATCTGCCCGGTTAGTTCCCGCCCCACGAGATTGCGGATCAGCAGTCCCGCGGGCATGTCTGCAGCAGTCGCAGTAGCCACGTGGGCTCCATCCCGCATCACCATTATGCGGTCAGCCACGCGGTAAATCTCGCTCATTTTATGAGAGATAAAAATGATGCCGGCCCCACGAGACTTCATATCCCCAATGATACCCATCAGCTTATCCACATCGGGATCCGCCAGTGCGCTGGTGGGTTCATCCATTACGATCACTCGCGCGTCGCGGCTGGTGGCCTTGGCAATTTCAATTAACTGGCGCACTGCGATGGGAAAAGCTTCGACGGGTTTATTTACATCGATGTCCAATCCGAAAGGCCGCAGCATGGCTTCGGCCTCTTTGCGCTGCTGTCGCCGGTTAAGGAATCCAACGCTGCTGACTTCCCGCCCGAGGAAAAGATTATCTGTCACGCTCATGGCGCCAATGCACGAAAGTTCCTGGTGGATCGTCGCTACGCCAAATCCCTCCGCATCCTGCGGACGACGAAGTGCAACATTCTTGCCATCGATCTTTATGTTGCCGCTATCGGGAAAATGAACCCCGGCCAGTATCTTCATCAGCGTGCTTTTGCCTGCGCCGTTTTCGCCGGCCAGCACCAGCGTCTCCCCGGCGTATAACTCCAGCGATACGCCATGGAGCACTTCCACCGGGCCAAAGCTCTTATGTATGTCGTGCATTTGAAGGAGCATAGAAGGGGGCCGCTAAACTGGGAGAGGTGGGAGTTCACGGTGCAAAAACGCAAGGGATTAATTGAGCGCAGAACGGTGCGACACGTTACTGAATGGGTGTTGCGGTTTTGCGTTGCCAGTAAGGTTCGATGCGTGTCATGCCGCCCACCTGACTAAAAAGGGAGAATCAGATGAAATTGCATACACTAGGCTGGCTGACTGTTGCCTGTGCAGGATTTGCCGTTACTCCGGCAAGTGCCCAGCCGCCAGCTGCCACCGCGCCCATACGCGAACACAGCAGTATCCCTGCAGGCCTGGGTACAATTCAAAACTATAAGTCCGGCCGTGTATCGAGTGAAGATCGCCCCGGCAATGCCGACATGCGGCGCATCGCGCCGGGCGAAACTCTCACCCTCGCCGAAATCGATGGACCGGGCGAAATCAGTCACATCTGGACGACGATCAATACTCCTGATAAGGACCACCTTCAGAACATCGTTTTTCGTATTTACTGGGATGGCAACGAATACCCGTCCGTCGAGAGTCCTGTCGGTGATTTCTTCGGGCTGGGCCTCGGCCGCTACTACATGTTCAATAACCCTGTGCAGGCTATTGGCACGGACCGCGGTATGAATGCTTTCTGGCCGATGCCATTTGCCAAGGGCGCCCGGGTGACAGCCACCAATGAAAGCCAGACCACCGTAGGCGCCTATTACTATTATGTGGATTACAAAAAATACGAAAAGGCGCCGGAGAACATTGCCTACTTTCACGCGCAGTACCGGCAGGCCACTCCCAATGAAGATGGCAAACCTTACCTGATCATGGAAACCGACGGCGGCCGTGGTCACTTCGCCGGCGTAAGCCTGTCAATTCACACCCAGGCAAGCGGCTGGTGGGGTGAAGGTGATGATATCTTCACCATTGACGGTGAACAGACGCCATCCATCTGGGGCACGGGCAGCGAAGATTACTTCTGCGGCGCCTGGTGCTATGGCGAGACGTTTTATAACGATTACTTCGGAATGCCCCTGCGCGAGCGTCTTGACCAGGGTTCCAACAATTTCTGGAACGTCTATCGGCACCACCTTGAGGCCCCGGTAACATTTACGAAATCCATCAAAGTGGAAATTGAACACGGTGACAACGGCGTGAGCAACACCCGTAATCCGCGTAACAATAACTACTACTCCTGCGCCTACTGGTATGTCGATAATCCGCGTCCCCTTAAAGGTAAACTTCCCCCGGTAGAAGATCGCCTCCCCACTTTCAATCCCTTGCCCGTTGAACCTGGTGTTTATGAACTGCAGTATATGGACGTTGACGCTCCCAAGCATACGAAAGTCGAATCGCAAGGCATTGAGCGCCAGCCCGACCGCGATGGTGACTGGCTCTACAACGATCAGCTGTTTGTTCGTGACGGGAAAGAGGGCGACACGACGACGCTCACGTTTAATACCACGGAAACTCTTTCTGGCGATGCCGCCCTGTATATGACCCGCGCTCATGATTACGGCATCATCCAGGTGAAGCTGGATGGTAAGGAACTGGCAACAATCGACGGCTATAATAAACAGATTGATCGCGTAAGAGTGCCGCTTGGCCAGGTAAACCTGGCGCCGGGAGAGCATAAGCTTACGGTGACCGTTAAAGGAAAGAACCCTGCATCCAAAGGCATGTTCTGGGGCATAGATTATATCAAAATTGGCGGAGAGCCAAACGCTGCGGAAGAGCAGGCAACCGAGTTGAAGCCCGTATCACAATAGACTTTTAGTCAGTAAGTAACCCGTGCCACCAGGCTTGCTGCCTGGTGGTTTTTTTTGTTCGGCAGGAAAGTTTTCAGTCGTATCCATGAAAATCCTGCGTCTTTGTAGTAGTCATGGAAATGAACACCGATAGCGTGGCCACTTCGGCCACTTCCGCCGTTCCAAATACAGTTCCGGCCTCAAGTACTGAAAAACCGCCGGTATTCCTCATCGGGTCTCCCCGGAGCGGAACCACCCTTCTCCACCAGATGTTTGATCATCATCCAGCGTTCGCCTTGCCGTTTGAAAGCAAGTACATCATCGTGTTTAACAATAACATCCAGGAGTTTGGGGATCTGCACGATGTGAAAAACCGTGAGGCCCTCATCGTTTCCATTGAGAAGTTTATGGAAAACGCGTGGCTGGAGCGGGATCATGATGAGTGGATCCCGGGGTTGACTGCCGCTGCGCCCGAGCTTGCCCGCGAGGCAGCGCCCACTTATGCCGGTGTGATGGAAGTTATCTACAGGTACTTCTCCAGCCAGCGTGGGCGCGAGCGCTGGGGTGACAAGATGGCGACTTTCCGTCGCTGCATGCCCGTAATTATGAGTCTGTTTCCAACCGCACGCATTGTCCACATCATCCGCGATGGTCGCGATGTAGCTTCCTCCCTGCTGCCTTTGTCATTTGGACCAAACACCGCCTACGCTGCTGCGAAAAAGTGGCGGAACTTTGTGGAAAGCGGCCTCGATTTTGCCGCTCGTCATCCGCGCCAGGTCTACACGCTGCGTTATGAGGACCTGATTGATGATCCCGAAAAATACCTGCGTGAAATCTGCGACTTTGTTGGTGAGCCGTTTAACGAAGAGATGCTGCAGTTTCATAAATCCGGCACCAGTCGCGTACCAAGAAAAGAGATACACGGACAGCTCAACAAGCCCGTAAACAAAGAGCGCGCTGCCCGCTGGAAACGTGATCTTTCTGCAGACCAGGTGCGCGTGTTTGAAGCCGTAGCCGGCACTCTGCTTGACAGGCTCGGCTACGAGGTTGTGAATCCGGAAGCCAGGGTTACGCTTTGGGACCGTTTCGTTGGAAACACCGGTAACAAGCTGCTCTGGTGGCGGCCGTTTACCCACCCTGTCGGGTTGTGGGATAAGATCAAGATGTCTGTGCTGAGAAAGAAGCTTCGGCAGCAGTAAAACTCACCTACACCAGCCGCCTGGCAAGTACGATCAGGAAAGCCAGTGCTGCCAGGAACGAAGTACTCACAAAGTACCCGAGCGCGATCAGGGCGATGCAGGGCAAACCTATTAGGGATGTCAGCATACGCGACCTGTTCTTGAGTTCGTCCTCGCGCCACTCGGCGTACCTGCGCAGCAGCGCGGCTGCTGTCCCCACTGATTCGCCCACAGCAACCATTGCCTGGGCCTGTTTGTCGGCCTTTTGCGTATGCCGAAGCGCCTCGTGCAGTGGTTCTCCATCCTGCAGATAACGTAGTCCCGTTTGCATTTCGGAGGAAATGTGATGGTTAGGAACCGATTGCTGCGCAAGAATCCACGCATTGGTAACAGGCATTCCGGTGTTCAGGAGAATGGAAAGTACCCTGTAAAAAACTGCGAGGGCGTAGCTCCGCACCATTTTGCCTATCACCGGAGCGGTTAATATGATGCGATCGAAGTGCGGTTTAACGGGAGGCGTGTAGATCATCCAGGCCACGATGACTGCTGCAGCCGCAGCCGTAATTATGGGAAGCAGGTACTTCAAGCTGGTCGCCACCACAGCTTCCGAAGTCGAGGCTTGGCCGGTCAGCGTTGCTATGGCAACATCCCGGAAGATCATGACCAGCGCGCCCGCCACCAGCAGAAACGACGGGTAGGCGATAGCGCGCAGGATTCGCCCGCGAAGTTCCAGGAGCCAGCTGTAGTGGTCCACAATATGGCGCAGCACTGCCGGGACATCGCCGCCGCGCAGGCCGGCAATCAGCAGGTTGCGGATTAGCGGCGGAATGTTGCTCGCTTCACCAACTGCAAGCGCAGCGGAATGGCCCTGCTGCAGGTGGTGGAGCAGGAACTGGGCGGACTTCCGAATGGAAGAACGACCGCTCGTCGTGCCAACAAGCCTCAGGGCATCTACAAAAGTGACCCCTGCAGATAGTGCCGTCTGCAGTTCAACAGCAAAGAAGTACCAGTCGCGTATGTTGGGAGTTCCGTAGCCGCCGGGGGATTGGTCCAGAACCTTTCCACGGGTGCCGGACTTTACAACCGGTGTCTGATGCGTAACCCGTGGAGCGGACCACTCCCCGGTATTCCCACGGGGAATGCGGATTTCAGCATTGTCATCGGGATCCCGTCGATCATCCATTGCGGGAGAAGATCAGCCCAGGCCGGGCATGTAGATCATTTTACGTAGATAATACGAAAGGCCGCCGTCCACTTCCCACTGGGTCTCGGCATTGGCCGGTTCGGTAAAGTAAAAGGCACTGGCATAGTGGAGCGGCGCAAGCACAGTGGCAAGATCAAGGGCTTCACGAAGCTTCGACGAAGGCAGATAGTTGTCCCAGGTGCGCAGGTACTGTTCGCGTGCACGGTTAAGAATGCCCTGGTCGGTCTGGTTTCCGCAGATGACCGGATATGCCATCCGGAAAAACGGGTGAGTTACAGAAGGTTCTGACCAGTCGGGAAATAAGAAACCCGGGAACACCGGCACTGCACCGGGGGAAAAGTCGCCGTGCTCAAGTACCGCCGGCAATTCGATGGACTGCAGACGATGGCAGGCGTCGAGGAAACGGGGCACGCGTTCGCGGATAATCCTGATTTCTTCTTTGCTGAGAATCCCCCGGCGGGTGGACACCTCATCAATCATGGGCGTGACAATGTTTGCAAGCTTGTCAATGCGCCGATCAGGAAGGCCCAGTTCAAGGAACGTCGGCACGTGGCGGGCTGTATTTTGCTGGAACAGAGCCATGGCGCCAATAGCTTCATCAAGATCCGAGAGAAACTCTGCTTCAAACTCATTGATCTGGATACAGGAGCCCACAGTACGCGCAAGGCTCCAGCCGCGCCGGGGATCACTGGCGATGTGGCCGGGGATAAACTCGCTGAAGTGCGGGCGCAGTTCCCAGTCGAGCAGGCGTTCGTTGATATCCAGGGGCCGGCGCGCCGCGCGAAAATAAACTTCACCCTCGCTGGTGGGCACGCGCAGAAGAACGCTCTTGTGGCTTACCCGGACTTGTTCAATGCTGCCTAGCAGCGAAATGCGGTGGCGCTTCAGCTGATCCAGACCCCACGATACCGCCACGGCCAGCCATCCGGCGCGGCGCCAGGGGGTATCCATGTTGGCTTCTACAGAAGAAAGATTTCCTTCGGCAAACCACGAGTGCAGAAGCAGGGAATGACCCGGCTCGGGGATACGGATGTTTTCAAGATCTTCCATCGAAACCCAGCGACACCCCTCCGGTGCGCGGATTCCGGAATTACCATGCGTCTCAAGTTCATAGATGCGACAAAGACGCTGCTGGTCGTGGTGCACGCGATTGCAAAGGCAGCGAAGAGTAGTAGCTTTCAGGCCCCAGAGCTTCATTACCTGCCGGTTTACATGGTCCACCATCTCCCAGGGCACGTTAAAAGTGCCCTTCCATCGAGGCAGGGACCAGGAATCCTCAGCACCTGCCACCATAAGGAGCCGCTCTCCATCACGGTCTGTGATAAGCGCGAAATAGTCCAGCAGGTCATCAGTGTCGACAAGCGGCGTCACAAAAACAGAAGCCCTTCCAGCATTAATTCGAATCCAATAATTGGTAGCAACGGCGCACAGGACAAGAAGAAAAAGACGTTACCGTCGAGATAGTTATATGGTGAAACCGCAAAAGGATTGGGAGAATTTGTGTTTCAGGAACAATTTTTGGTTTTTCGGGAACAATTGAGAAAAATCGGTACACCCCTGCTATCTTCCTCTTGACACACCCGAACTTTAAAGGATGGATTACGCGTAATCAAAGAGGGGTGAGGCCCTCGGAGATTTAAGTTACCTGAGCCTTAGGAGGGTTCTATGAAGTTCATCCACGTTTGTCTTGCAGCCGTGGCAGTTTCGGCTCTTAGCGCCTGCTGCTACCGTCCCTGCCCGCGTCCGTGTGCGCCATCGGCACCAAGCTATTGCATGCCTGCCTGTGCGCCAGCACCGTACGCCCAACCTGCAGCGCCCGTAAAACGCATGTACGAGGCCCCCGCAGAAAAGTAAAATTGTGCAATCTGGAGAAAGTTCCCAGAAATCGTCATCGGGATGCATTTTTCAGTTGCCAAATCGTCGCGAAGCCCATGGATTCGCGATGCTTGCTTGCAAGTAGCACCAGTAACACCAATACCGGTTAGGAGGACTCCTACTATGAAAGCGATGACACTCGCTCTTGCTGTTGTGGCCGCCGTCGTTAGCCTGACGGGCTGCGCCAATTTCCGCACGCGTTCGGCTCCCGCTAAAGCGTGCCTCACCAATCCTTGTGGCGGCTTCGGCCCCTGCCAGCAGCCCTGCGCTCCGCAGATGATGCCGCAGATGCCCCCACCCCCGCCCATGCTGCCCCCGCCGACCCTCGAGAAGTAAGTCGGTAGTAGCGCATAACGGAAATGAATGCCCCTCCGGCCGAAAGGTCGGAGGGGTTCTTCATTTGGAGCAGGTTTATCCGGCGGGGCACCACCGGTGGACTTTTGGAACCATGGTCGCAAAATCGTCACCCGGCCCCTCACCCGAAAAATTACAGATCGGCAGAATGGTGCGCGCATAACATTCCCGCTCAACCGTTAAACCCACAACATAGTTGCGCGCCCGCGCTCCGCGCCTCGTAACTGTTAGAATCTTACAGGGGATGATTCCATGACCGAACTTCTTATCCAGTATCTTGAACTTGCCGCGACTGTGGCCGCCACCTGGGGCTTTGTCCTGATCTTCATCTTCATGACTATCGAAAGTTCGTTCATTCCGTTTCCCAGCGAAGTCGTCATGATTCCCGCCGGATTCCTGGCAGCCCGCGCGGCCATGCCCCTTGGTGATCCCATGTCTGATGCCCTTGTCGCGGTTTTCATTGGCACCCTCGGGTCCCTGGCCGGAGCTTATGTGAACTACTTCCTCTTCAGCTGGCTCGGCTCAGCTTTCCTGGAAAAGTACGGCAAATACTTCGGCCTCCCGCCTGCCAAGCTTCACCGTGCTGAGGCAATCTTCCGCGAGTACGGTGCCGGCGCTACATTTGTCTGCCGCCTTTTGCCCGCCATTCGCCAGCTGATTTCCATTCCAGCAGGCATCGCGCGTATGCGTCACGTGCCCTTCGCCACCTGCACCACCCTGGGTGCTGGAATCTGGGTGGCTGTGCTGACATGGATTGGCTACTTCCTTGGCAAAAGCACAGCGGAAATGAGCTACGCCGACCTGATCCACCAGGGCAAAGACATGATCTCAGCCAACATGATTTACATCATTCCCGGTTGCATTGTGTTCTTCATCATCTATGTGTGGATCCATAAGCGGATTATGGGTAATGACAAAGAGTCTGTAGCAGCACCGGCAGGAATTCACCGAGACTAGCCGCTGCAGCGGCGCCGATAATCTACAGGATGGTACCATGCTCAATAACCCCGACTCCCTGGCAGAACCCATCACCAGTCACATCCGCCGCGATTTTGTTTCAGTGCGGCCGGAGTGGAGTGTAACCCGCTGCCTTGAAAGCTTGCGCGGCCAGCAGGAAACTGGCGGTATCTTTTACATATATGTAACTTCTGCAGAAGGCAAGTTACTCGGGGTTATCCCCATACGCCGCATGCTTGCCGTCGATCCCGCCACTCACGCTGATGAGATTATGATTAAGCGATTGGTAACTCTTCCCTCTTTCGCCAGTGTATTCGATGCCTGCGAAGTCTTCATTATGCACAAGTTCCTCGCCATTCCCATAGTGGATTCTGACAAACACCTTGTCGGTATTGCTGACGTTAACTTGTTTACTGACGAAATTATAGACATGGGCGAACGCCGCGGCGTGGACGAAGTTTTTCAGTGGATCGGCGTCCGAATGGATGTTTTGGGAAAAGCATCCCCGTTTGAAGCTTTCCGCTACCGCTTTCCCTGGCTTACAGCCACAATGGCCAGCGGGGTATTGTGCGCAATCCTGGCCGGATTCTTCGAGGAAACCCTCGCTAATGCTGCCATCCTGGCCATGTTCATGACGGTCGCGCTAGGCCTGGGCGAGAGCGTCAGCATTCAAAGCATGACCGTGACGATGCAGGCAATCCAGGGGCAGGGCAGCATGCGCGAATTTGTAAAATCAAGAGTGCCGAGGGAGTTAGCTACCGCAGCGCTGCTTGCCCTCGGCTGTGGCCTGATCATTGGGAGCGTGTCCATTTTCTGGCCCGGAGCACTGGCGCTTTCCTTTTCAATAGGGTTCAGTATCATGATGGCCATTATCAGTGCCAGCCTAACTGGTGTGGCCGTCCCGTCGGTACTTCACAAGCTGAAGCTTGACCCCAAAGTGGCTGCCGGTCCCATCACTTTGGCAATAGCGGACCTCTCCACAATTTTCTTTTACCTCGTCTCGGCCACAATTGCACTGAAAATGTGCGAGTAAGAAACATTTTTCTGCTGCATCCCAAAATCGGCTTAGCCCTTTAAAGCAGTGAGTTTGCCTGAAATTTTTGTATGCAGATTTCGCTAAGAAGTAGGAATTTCTTTTGACACTGCAGTGCTTAGTCATTTTTGTACTGCTCTCTACTACTACAGTGACGCTAGACAGATGCCGGAAATCACAATAAAACTGGGCGACCAAATCCTACAAACCTGTCGGTTTGATGGAGACCTCCTGCGCATAGGCCGCAGCAGGGAAAATGATATTGTCCTCGAAAACCTGAGCGTTTCGCGCGACCATGCGCAGATCCGGCTGCACGAGGGACAATTCATATTAACAGACTTAAACAGTGCGAACGGTACCCTCGTCAATGGCGTCCGCGTCACAAAAACTGAAGTGGTTGATGAAGACGTAATAACAGTAGGAAAGCATAAGCTCCACTTCCGTAATCCTGTGGTCGCTATTGCAAAAAGTAATAGGGAACTTGCCGACGAAGTAAGAACAGTGATGGTGGAGCCCCGCGCTGATGCCTGGCTCGTTGTAGAGTCTGGCCGCCTGAAAGACCGAGAGTTTCGCATTACCCGCTTCGAGACGAGTCTCGGCAAAGCCGCGTCAAATGACGTGGTTCTTACGGACGACTGGCTTCTTGCAAAAAAACAGGCGATTATCCTCCGCAAGGGAAACAATGCTTTCGAGGTTCAGGACCTCGGCGGACTGCGGAAGGTGAAAGTGAACGGCAATGCTGTTGACGAAAAAGCTGACATAGTTGACGGCGACGTTATCGAAGTGGGCGGCACCAGCCTTCGCTTTCATTCTTCGGCAGCTCAACGCACCCCTACCGGACGCATGCCAAAAGAGATTACCCCGGATGGCGATGTTGGTCAGGAGCCCAAACGGGAAGCGGGTGTGTTAGACGGAACGCGCCGGCAGGACCACCAGGTCCGTAAACCGAATCCCGCTGGTCGGGTGCGTGGCCCCGTAAACGAAGACAGCATGGATCTGGAAGAAGGATTTCAAAGCATCCGGATGTCGCTTGTGGGCGAATCCAATGCAAATCCGCCAGCTGGAAACAGCAATTCGTCTGATAATCAGGTCGAGCAATCCGACGCATCCTGCGCGGACGAAACACCTGGTGCATC
>JAKFFN010000369.1:0-2896 GCA_036675025.1 Candidatus Sumerlaeales bacterium
AGTTTATTGAGGGCCCGAAGCTGGCAATGCCTGCGGAGCTGACGGAAGCCATGGCCGGCAAAAAAGCTGGCGACCGCGTAGACGTGGAAGCAAGCGGCATGAAGTGGTCTGTGACCATCAAGACGGTGAAGGAAAAGAAGGTTCCTGAGCTGAACGATGATTTCGCAAAAGACCTTGGCCACGCCGATGCAACAGAGATGAAGAAGAAGGTGCAGGAGCGCCTTGAGAAGACCGTGGCTGAAGTTAATGCCGATGAGGCTTTTGAAGCGCTGACGCTGAAGCTGGTGGAAGCCCATGAGTTTGATATTCCGCAGGCCCTGAAGCAGCACGTGCAGAAGGAAATGGCGGAAAGCGACATGAACTATTTCCGCCAGACAGGCGCACGTCCTCCGCGGCTGGAGAACATCTTCGCACAGGAAGATTACACAACCGTTCTGGATAAGGACGCCGAGCAGCGGGTGAAGGGCTTCCTGCTGATTGATGCAATCGGCCAGAAGGAAAACCTGAATGCCGAAGATGCTGACATTGACAAGGCTCTTGAAGAACTGGCCGAGGAACAGGGCCGCAAGCCGGTTGGCGTTCGGGCTAACCTTGAGCGTAACCGCCAGTGGGGCCGCTTCCTTGAGCAGGTTCGTTTTGAAAAGATCCGCGAGTACCTGCTGAAGGAAAACAAGATCAAGTACGTGGAGAAGAAGGAAGAGGAGCCGGCTGATGAAGCTGGTGAAGCCGAATCCAAGAAAAAGACCGCCAAGAGCAAGAAGGCTGAAGAGGCTCCGGCTGAAGAAGCTTCTGCCGAGGGCGAGTCGGATGCTCCTAAGAAGACGACCAAAAAGAAGAATGACGAGGAGTAATAGCTCCTTAGCCTTTCGGAAAACCTAATGCAGCGGGCAGTGCGGCAATCGCACTGCCCGCTTTTGTTTTGCCTGCAAGCCGAGTTGTGATTGTCCGGGTGTATGGAAATGAAAAGGCCCTCCTGTATCACGCCGATATAGGAGGGCTTTAACTCGTTTAGCTTAAGCAGCTTCTTTGCGTTTTAGCGGCTGCTCTAGTAGTTCATCCAGTCGTTTACGCCCGAGCTGATTGATGACTCGGAGCCGGTGACCGTCAGAGCTGCTGCCCGCAGGATTCCGGGATCAGGAGACTGCAGGTCAACCGCGTGAATCTTCCAGACGCCGTTGGCATTTTCTCCGTAGAACGTGGACAGGGGCTGGAAGGGCGTAAATGCTCCCGTATGAGGCGAAGCAAGCTGACCAGTGCCGCTGGGTGAGATGGACTCAATAGACGGGCCGCCGGATTCATCGTCAAGAATGGTGCCGCAGAAGTTCTTGCCAGAGCTGCCGAAGGTTCCCGCACCGGGACGGTCCATCAACGTGACCCTGGTGCCGCTGGGTGATTCGAGCACCAGCCGCAGATCGCCCACGTAGGCATGCTGGAGTCCGACGTAATTCGGATCCGTGCAGCCGGTGCCTTCGATGGCGAAATCGATATCCATCAGGCCGCCTCCGACATCAGAGACGGTGATTGGTATATAGACACCGTTCTGGTTACCGTCAGGGATGGCCGCGCTGCCGGTGTACAGGAACTTTTTCGGCGTACCGCGCTTGCTGGCTTTTGCGGATATGGCAAACTCGTAGCGAGGACGCGCAGGATCGTTAGAAAGCAGTACCACGCGGGCATCGTAGGTTCCCATGACTGCCGGGTTAAAGGTAACCTCGAAGCTGGTGGACTGAGCAGGGGTTATGAGGGTGGCGGGTTGGCGGGTAACCTGGAAATAACTGCTCCCGGTGAGAGCAACCTGGCCGCTAATTGCCAGGTCTTTTGACCCGGAGTTGGTAATGGTAAAAGCCTGCGTAACGGGTGCCGAACCTACTTTGGTTGAGGAATAATCGGTTCCGTCGGCAAAAGCAGGAGTGAAATCACCGGCGGCGATTACAGTTCCACTTTTTCCGCTGACCTGCATGTTTGCACTGCCGGTAAAGGCGGTGAGGCATCCGGCGGCATCAATCCTGGCGCGCATGAGTTCAACGCAGCGTGGGTGAAAGTTCATGGCGATGCTGCCGCCTCTGCCGAACTGCAGGTGGCAATAGCTCATAATTGTACCGGCTGCAGGCGCGGCGGTGCTGCACCCGGAACAGCCGCTTTGTACATAGCAGCAATCAATCGGCGGGCTATAGCAATGAGTGTGCTGCGAGCCGACGTTGTGGCCCATCTCGTGGGAAACAACCATTGTATCCCAGTAATAGGTGTTCGTATCAGTGGGAAAATTGAGAGCAGCGTAGACGTTGCTTACGCCGATGCCATAGTCGTTTCGGCACAGGGTATCCACGTAGGCAATGCCGCCGAGACCGGTGTTATAGTTGACCAGGTGGGCGAGATCGCGGGAAATGCTGCCGCGGTTGGCTATCAGGTAGTCCTGGTAGTTGTTGAGCTGGTCGCCAGACGACAGCACGTTATCTGAGCCAGGATTATTGAAGGGGTCGGGCGTGGTCCAGATGTACAGGCTGGAAACTTTAACTTCTACGTCGAGATCGCGGCGGTAGATGGAGCCGACAGCACCCATCAGCTGGGTGACGTAGTCATTGACCATGGCGGTATTGCTGCCGAGTTTCTGATAGGTAGGGTAAGACACATCGAGCATGAGGTCGAGCTGCCGGGTTCCGGTGCCAAGAGCTGCCGTGGCCGGCTCTTCCGCATGGGAGTGCCCCTCGTGGGTTTCGTGAGATTCCTCAGTGGTGGATCCCGCAACGATCTCGTCAGCGGTGCTGCATAGCTCACGGTCTGGCAATGTCGCCGCCTCGGCCGAATACACTACGCCGGATTCATCAGGCATAACAACGGTATCAGAAGATGCGGCATCTCCGGTAACCATGGCGCTGAGGGTGCCGTCGGAACGGGC
>JAKFFN010000370.1:0-16992 GCA_036675025.1 Candidatus Sumerlaeales bacterium
ATGGTGGCGCGGCTGGAGAGCATCCGCTTTTTGGTCGACGAAACGTCGACCCTATGGGGGTGGCTGACGGTGTAGTTAGTTACCGCTGCGCGGGCTGGGTGGGGTGTGCGAGTTTTGCGATGAAGCCGGCGGGCCGCCGGCGCTCCCAGTGAGTGCGGCTCGAGACAGAACGTTTGTCGGCGCTGCGCGGGCTTGCCGGCAGGGACGCTGGCGCTCCCAGTAACGGCGCTCCTATAGATTCTCCTGGACACCAACCACCTCGCCTGCACTATGGCGCCTATGCGTGACGCGTCGCCACAGCCTTTCAACTTGCAGCGCTATTACTACGGCGCGGCGGTGGGTGACTTTGTTACGGCGGACCCCAATGCCATCATTGGCCAGCTTACGCGCAACAGCGGCCATGCCCTGCTACAGACGCAGACTACGGCCTGGCTTACGCAGATTGATCTTCTGAAGCAGAGCCTGCAGGGGTTGCCGTCGACAGACACGGCGCAAAGCTGGGTTTATTTCGAGTACAACATCCCGAGGATGGGTCGGCGCATTGATGCGGTGCTGGTGACGGGGCCGGTCGTGTTTGCCATTGAGTTTAAGGCGGGCGAGGTCACCTTTGACCGGGCGGCGGTGGACCAGGTTTGGGATTACGCGCTGGACCTTAAGAACTTCCACGCCACGAGCCACGCAGTGGCGGTGGTGCCGATCCTGGTGGCCACGGCGGCCACGGCTTCGGGCTTTGTGCAGTTTCGCGCTGACAAGGACAACGTGTACCACCCGGTGCAGGTGCGGCCGGCGGATTTGCGCGAGACCATTGACCAGGCGCTGCGCACGGTTGGCGGTGCGGCGGTGGACCCACTCACCTGGGCGGCGGGGGCATATCAGCCGACGCCGACCATTGTTGAAGCGGCGCGGGCGCTTTATGCCAATCATTCTGTCGACGCCATTTCGCGATCAGACGCCGGGGCAACGAACCTCCGGGTGACTTCGCGCCGCATTGAGGAACTGGTGGAGCAGGCTCGAAGTGACAGCCGCAAGATTATCTGTTTCGTGACAGGAGTGCCGGGGGCGGGCAAGACCCTCGTCGGCCTGAATGTGGCCACGCAGCACCGCAACGAAAAGGAACTGACCCATGCAGTGTTCCTCTCCGGCAATGGTCCGCTGGTGGCGGTGCTCCACGAGGCGCTTACGCGGGATGAGTATGCGCGCCAGCGCGCAGAGGGCAACAAGGTACGTAAGGGCCGCATCGGCGAGAGCGTAAAGGCTTTCATCCAGAACGTGCATCACTACCGCGATGAAGCGCTGATTGATCCGGCGCCGCCGGTGGATCACGTAGCCATCTTTGACGAAGCGCAGCGCGCGTGGAACCTGCGGCAGACGGCCAACTTCATGCAGCGGAAGAAGAATCGCCCCGGCTTCTCGCAGAGCGAGCCGGAGTTTCTGATCTCGTACATGGACCGCCACGATGATTGGGCGGTGATCGTGTGCCTGGTGGGCGGCGGGCAGGAGATCAACATCGGTGAGGCGGGCATAGGCGCGTGGGTGGAGGCGGTAGTGAACCAGTTCCCCCACTGGGAGATGTATATCTCATCCAGCCTGACGGATAGCGAGTACGCGGCGGGGCACGTGCTGGATTCTGTGCGGGACCGGGCGCGGACGCATTTCGATGAGTGCCTGCACCTATCGGTGAGCATGCGGTCGTTTCGCGCGGAGAACGTGTCGGCGTTTGTGAAGGCGGTGCTGGATTGCGAAGTGGAGATGGCGCGGGGGGCGTTTGCGCGGCTGGCGGAGAAGTATCCCATGGCGGTGACGCGTGACCTCGGGGCGGCGAAGGCGTGGGTGCGCGGGCAGGCGCGGGGGTCGGAGAGGTTTGGGCTGGTGGCGTCGAGCAAGGCGCAGCGGCTGAAGCCGCATGCCATCGATATACGGGTGGACGTGAACCCGGTGCATTATTTCCTGAACGACAAAAGCGATACGCGATCGAGCTATTACCTGGAGGATGCGGCGACGGAGTTCCAGGTGCAGGGCCTGGAGCTGGACTGGGTGTGTGTGACGTGGGACGGCGACCTGCGCCATAACGGCGACGGGTGGAGTTTCCATGATTTCCGGGGGAGCAAGTGGTGCAACATCAACAGCGAGGATAACCGGCGCTACACGCTGAACGCGTATCGGGTGCTGCTGACGCGGGCGCGCCAGGGGATGGTGATCTTCGTGCCGCCGGGGGATGCGTCGGACCCGACGCGGAGCCCGGCGTATTATGACCGGACGTTTGAGTTTCTGGTGGGGACAGGGATACCGGCGCTGTAGCGCGCAAGCGCGCTGCGCGCGTAATTACTAATTACGAGTTCCGAATTACGAATTGTGGTGCGGCTGCGCCGCGAATGAATGGGCGGTGCGAGTGACGTGGGGAGGCGGGTTGCTGCTTTCGTGGGGTTGACGTTTTTGTCTTAATGGCACGGGTGAGGGCACCCGTGTTACCCTGTTACCGTGTCTGTTCTCCGGAATTTGTTATGCGTTCCCCCTCTGCCTGACGGGTGGCGCGCTACTGTGACAGGCGAGACGCCTGCCCTACGGATGTTCGCGGTGACAGGCGAGACGTCTGCCCTACGGATGTTCGTGGTGACAGGCGAGACGCCTGCCCTACTGCGAAGCAGCAAGCTCTGCTTACGCTGGCCCGCTTCTACGGTCTGCGTTTTCTGTTCTGCCTTTACTTTCTCCATTCTGCGTTCTACGTTCTA
Organism: Candidatus Sumerlaeales bacterium; assembly: GCA_036675025.1. Lineage (GTDB taxonomy): Bacteria > Sumerlaeota > Sumerlaeia > Sumerlaeales > Sumerlaeaceae > JAKFFN01. Next base: position 2,730 of record JAKFFN010000370.1, read on the forward strand.
CGTTTTTTATGGGTCCGTAGGGGGTCGTAAGGGGCAATGCGGGAATGGCGCGGAGCGTTTGGCTATGGTTAGCTCCTTCTCATTATAGAGAGGATCTGGAGCGAATGAACCCGTTACCGCGGCGACTCTACGGAAACCAATTCCGTAAATGGCAGCCGAATTTCGCCGCGTAGATTGCTGAAACTGAAGGACTTAAAAATTAATTATTTCGAGTTTCTCCGTGTGGATCGCTGGAAACACAGGGCTTGCAGAAATACCCCTGAAAAAATTTTTCACTGCCCGATTTCGCCTCCCCTCTGCAGAATCTTCTTTACGCAGCCAATCATGACAGCTTAGCCATGCCACTGGAGTTTACGGGAAGCCGGTGAAAATCCGGCACGGGACCGCCGCTGTAAGCGGGGACGACTCCTCTCACGAAGTAGCCACTGGCCCGCAAGGGCCGGGAAGGCGAGAGGCGAAGGTTGATCCGCAAGTCAGAAGACCTGGCTCCAACACATCAAACGGCGCGCGATCCTGCGCCGGAAAGGTACAGCCGCAGCACCTGGATCACATATATATTAAGGCCTCGGAGTCAGGTCAAAAGGATAACCCACTTGAAAATCTTTTGTAGTAACTTAGTAGCCGCAGCTCTTGCTGCGGCCGCCGGCTGCGGTATATCCGCCAGTGCGGCAGCTGATGCCCTTGAGCTCAGCTATCTTGCTCCTCATTACACCGCCCGTTCCATAGAACTCGGCGTCCCCTTCGGCGGTTCGCTCGCCTTGCATCCCGGCGATCCCAATCTGCTCTACGCCTCCGCTGGAAACTACGCCACCCACTCCGTCGTCGAAGTTCAGCTTGATACTGGTACCACCCGTACAGTTACCCCGATTTTAGGAAACATCGGCGGGCTTGCCATGCTGAGCAACGGCGACCTGGCCATTACTGAAAATGATGATTTTACCTCCGACACAATCCTTCGCGCCCGTGACGGCAATGCTGACGGCGATTGGCTGGATGCAGGCGAAATCACAGAACTCATCTCCCCGATTCTCACCACGAACTTTACCGGCGCTCAACTGGCCGTGGCGCCGGCAGGAGTTCCAGGCATACCTGCAGGTTCCCTCGTGGTGCAGACCGCGGATGGAGGGGCAGACGCGGAACTGCTTGTGATCGAGAACCCCGAGAGTGTTCCAGTCTATCGCCCCGCAAACAGTGCGTATTATAACGGTTTTACCTACAACGGCGGAATTGGTTTTACAGCAGAGGGTCACGTTATCTGCGGCGTTTCCGAGTTTCCATCAGGCAAGATTACCGCTCTTGTTAACAGCAATGGCAATTCCAGTATCGATGCCGGAGAAGCGCGTGATATTGTCACCAGCGCCAGTCTCCCCGATAGTCTTGCGGATTTGTCTGTGAGTCGTGATGGACTGGTATTGACCACAGAATTTAGCGGTACGGTCAAGCAGTTCGCTTTGCCTGCCGATCTTTCCACGGTCGTCACTGGAAGTGTACTTGCGGAAACCAACGCTACATATTTGTCGTGCGCCCGGCTGGATCCATCCCTGTATTTCAGGCCTGGTAACGCGGGTCCGGATGCAACTTTATATGTCGGCGGTTACGTCAACTTTCCGGCCGCAACAAACCTGCTGGCCATCACCCTGAAAACAACCGCAGCAGCCACAAGCTGGGATCTGTACGAGTAGATTGCAGGCCTGGCGCGTAAAACATACGCGCCAGGCCGTCGACTTGGTATGGCTGCAATTGCGTGCTGGCATAGAATCAGCATAGACTGCAGCACCAATGAACGTTACACGAAGCTGCCTTAAATGAGAAAGCGCATATTTTTCCAATTATGTGCTTGCCCGTTGAGCAGACAGCGTGATTTATTTTCGGAAAATTATTGCTCATGCACTTTTGAACGAGGAAGCGCTGTGCAATGTGAAGTTGCAGTACTGCTGGAGTTGGGTTAAGACGGTTATGGGAGTTATCGAATGGGCAAGGTAGTTGGTGCGGTAGCGTTATCGCTCACGCTTGCGTCTGCTGGCGCAGTTTTTTCGCAGGAAATTGGCATTGTGGCCACGACGCCGAACGTGACCTCAGGCGAACTTATAGTAGACATTCCTGCGCGCCCCGACGGCGACAAAGTTTACATAGTTCGCGATGGAGCAATGGTTGCCGAGGCCACCGTAAAAACAAGTGGTGGCCAGGGCGGCACAGTACTTTCTATTCCGACGGAAAAGGTCAGCGTCGTCCAGGTGGGTGATCGCATAAGCCTTTCGCCATCCCTGGCAAAGCAGCTGCCTGCTTCGGCCTACGAGGTAAAGGTGAAGGGTGATGTATTGCCGCCTCACCCCGGACAGCAGAACCTTGCCGCCGCCGCTGGCGAACGCAAAGATCTTGTGGTTGCCGCAAAAACCGTAACCGAAGTCGGTGCGCCTGAACCGGCTCCCGGTCCTGCTACGGCAGCGGTATCGGTGACTGAAAAGGAAACTGTACAGCTGGAAAAAGGTGTGACGGTAGAAACAACTGTCGCCACCGAGGCTGCTGTAGCTGAGCCCACACCGCGTGGCATGGGCGTGCCGCTCTTTCCAGCGCCAGCAGTAACAGCTGAATCTGGAATCGCCGCACCCTACGGCCAGGGCCTTGCCGCCGCTGCCCCCGTGGGTACGCCATACCTGCGCTCACCAGCCTTTGCCGGCCCGCCCATCATTTACATGCCGCAGACTGTTACCCGTGTTCTGCTTCCCGGGGCCACCCCCTACCCCTCAAACATTATGGCGCCACCCGCGCACTATGTCTACGCAAGCGCACCTTTCATTCGCACCGACATCTACACCAGCCTGCCCTACGGCACCTTCTACTGGCCCCAGGGCTATGCTGGTACTACACCGGTTGAACCCCAGGTGCCTGCTTACGTGACTGCTCCCGCAGCGGCCATCATGAGTACCGAAGCTGACTATACGGCTGGCCGCTACACGCCGGGCCTGGCTGACCAGGAAGTGCTGAATCCCATCACCGCTGGTATAAATTCGAACCTGGTGGCAACGACAACAATTGGTGATGAAGAAGCAGGAACCGCGGCTTCAGTTGCTACGGCTCCGCAGGTGCAGGTTCCTTCTCTTAGCACAGTAGCTCCCGTTCCTTCCCTGACCGTTGAAGTGCCTGGACCCGAGGCTTCAGTGAGCGTGGAAACGACTGTACCTGCTCCGCCGGTTGCTGTTGAACCGTTCCCGGTTCTTAGCGATACGGCGGCAAGCGTAAGCGTAACGACGACCGGCGCTGTTACGAATGGCACAGCTCTGCCTGAGCTGCCTTCCGCCGCCCCGTCGGCACTTCCTACTCTGCCAGCAGCCCCTGCGCCGGCTGCCGCGCCCGGACTGCCTGCACTGCCGCCGGCTACTCCTGATACGATTGCCGGCTTGCCTACCCTCCCGCCTGCCGCTCCTACGCCGGCCAGCATGGTACCTTCACTGCCGACCCCTGCTGTCGCCCCGGCAGCGGCTGGCGTCATTGTTGTTGATGATAAGGTGCCTGGTGCGCTTACCCTGACACCGGAAGGTGCATGGACCCCCTCGGCCAATGTGACAGACAGTTATGAAGGTGGCAGCGTAATGGCGATTGTGGTAGCCGGGCAGCCTAAGACTGCAGCCTTTAACGCGACCATCCCCGCTGACGGACAGTACGAAGTCGCTCTGTACTGGTCGCCCGGTGCGGCCCAGTTCCGTTCCAACGCTGTGCCAGTTACTATTAATACAGCAACCGGCCCCCAGCAGGCGACTATTGACCAGACCCAGTCTGGCCAGTGGCATTCTGTTGGAACCTATGCGTTTAAAGCTGGAACCAATGTTCCTGTCGTAACCATCAGCACTGAAGGTATTACGCCGCAAGGTGAAGCTGTAAGTGTTAGCGTTGATGCCCTGCGGCTTACGCCGCAGTAATCCAAGTTGATCGAGTAGCCCGGGAGTTGCAGTTCATGAAGGTATCGTATTATAGAATTGGAAATGCAGCGGCGGCCGTTATATTAGCGGGCGCTGTTGCAGCAGGTCCGGAAGCACCATTGCCGGGCACTGGCAGTACGGAAGGAACCGTTGAATTCACGGCGCCACCCGCTGCGGGTATTCCCTATTACGAATACTTCCATTACTCCGCCTATGCCAAGAGAAGTTATGTGCCCGGATACACCCCGCACGTAACCAGTCTCTTTGAAAATCCAAGGGATTATCCCTATGCCCTGTGTGTGATGGCGAATCCCTACTACCAGTATGCCGGCATAAACGGATGGTTCTTTGGCTCACCTCAAGGGTACCAAAGCAGTGTTCCTCCGGGATCTCATGCCTCAGCCTACTTCCGCGGCGAAACCGGTATTACCAAGGATTTGCGCGGCGGGTATCCGCAGGGTATGAGAGTGGTTGAACCGGCTATCGTACCGGTGAGTGCAGCCAGTGAAAAAGGCGGCATCTTTATCCAGGGCGGCGGCACGGCCCTGGTCAATGTTCCCGTCGAAACAGAAGTGGTTACGGAAACGGAAATTGTCCGCAATGGCCCGCCTCCTCCAGTCCCCGGCCCTGTGCCCACTCCTGCCAACCTCGAAAAGTAACACTCCAAAGGGGAGGTTCCTACTGTGAAGCCAATGAACGACCTGCATCGCCGTGCGATTGCGTGCGCCCGAAATCTGCTGGTTGTTTCAGCGGCACTACTCGGAATAACCGACGCAGCTGCGGCCCGAACTGACGGCCCTCCAAACATCATCTTTATCCTTGCCGATGACCTTGGCTATGGAGAACTCGGATGCTACGGCCAGGAACGGATTAAAACCCCTACGCTTGACCAGCTGGCTTCCGAAGGCATACGTTTCACCCAGTTTTACAGCGGAAGCACAGTATGTGCGCCCTCGCGGGCCGCACTGCTTACGGGCTATCACTCAGGCCACGGTCAGATCCGCGGAAACAGTAATCCGCCGCTGGCCGCTGAACCAAAGACCCTGGCAGTCCTGCTGAAGAACGCAGGATACAGCACCGGAATTATCGGCAAGTGGGGAATGGGCGGCATCAACTCGGAAGGCGCCCCTTTAGCCCAGGGATTTGATGAGTTCGTAGGTTTCATCGGCCATAAAGATGCACATACACAGTACCCCGATCACCTTTACCGGGGCAGTGAACGCTGGGATTTGCCCAAGGGAACCTACGCAAACGATGTCTTCACCAGTGAGGCTGTGGATTTCGTAAATCGTAACAACGAAAAGCCGTTTTTTCTGTTCCTTTCGTACACCATCCCCCACCAGCAGCTCCTGGTGCCATCGCTGGGCGATTACGCCAGTGAACCCTGGCCTGAATCTGAAAAGACCAAAGCTGCGATGATATCCCACATGGACCGCGGCATCGCGCAGGTACTGAATTCTCTTCGACAGCACGAACTGGACGAAAACACGCTCGTGCTGTTTACCAGCGATAACGGCCCTCATACAGAGGGTGGAACCGACCCGGAGTTTTTCGAAAGTAATGGTCCGCTGCGCGGCATCAAGCGCGATTTGTATGAGGGCGGAATCCGGGTGCCGATGATAACCCGCTGGACGGGAACTATTAATCCGGACCAGACGAGTGAGCAGGTTTGGGCGATGTGGGATGTACTGCCTACGTTGCTGGAACTTGCCGGCGTACAGCCCGTATCTGGCCGCGATGGTATCAGCTTGAAACCGGCTCTCGTAGACGGCCGGACCATTGACCACGGGCCCCTTTACTGGGAGTTTTACGAGCGAGGCTTTGCCCAGGCTGTTCGCAAAAATAACTGGAAACTCCTGAAGACCACCACGAGTTCTCTGGAACTTTATAACCTGGCAACAGACATTGGTGAAGACAACAATCTGGCGGCTGACCGCCCCGAGGTCGTAATGGAACTAATGCCTCTGCTCACTGAAATGCGCACCGACAGCGAGCGCTGGAAGATCTCCGAGGCAGGGCAGAAGAAGAAAAAGAAGTCGGATAAAAAGAAGCAGCAGACGAACAAGTAGCTCGCTGCTGCTCCTCAATGTCTATGGCTTCTATTAAGGCTGCAGCGGTCCCCAGACAGGCGAACTGAAAGTTCCCTGTGAAGTCAGTCTCTTAGCTTGTTTTGTCTCTGTGTTGATCAGGAAAATGTTTCTTCCGCTGCCGCGTCCGCTTGCATATACGAGGTGCCGGGAATTCGGCGCCCAGGAAGGTTCCATGTTATCGCCGCCACTGGTTATGCGGGTTGTGGCGCCAGACTGGATATCCTGTACGTAGATATTGAAGCCGCCTTCTTCCCGCTTAACAAAAGCCAGTTTACGGCCATCGGGGCTCCAGGCGGGGGAGTCGCAGTATCCTGCGTTGGAAATCTTCCGGCGTCCGCTGCCATTCGCCGACATCATGTAAATCTGTGGAAGCCCGGCATCATCGGAAGTAAAAGCCAGCTGTGCTCCATCAGGACTCCACGCCGGTGCGGTATCAGCTGACGGATTATTGGTGAGCCGCGCAAGACCACTACCGTCGGCAGCCATGGTGTAGATTTCGGTGTTCCCGTCTTTGCTGAGGGTTACGGCCAGGCGCTGCGCCGATTCGCTCCAGCTTGGGCTCGTATTAAGGCCCGGCCGGCGACTGACCTGGTACTTCTGCCCGTTCAAAGTTATCCCGTAAAGGTCCGGGTTGTTATCGCGATAGGAGGTAAAGAAAATCTCGCGGCCACCGCGGCCCCAGGCTGGAGTAGCAACTATTGCGTTTTCAGAAGTCAGGACCGCCATGTTGTTACCGTCTGGATCGATAACAGCAACTTCACGCTTCCCGGATGCCTGGCCGGTTAAAACGGCAATGCGGCTGGAGAATATGCCCGGCCCGCCTGTGATGGCCTGCATGGCGTCATCGGCAATCTTATGAGCAAGCCGGCGGCTGTCGCCCGCATTCTGGTACTGCTTGCCAAATACCCGCTGGCGGCTGGCGACGTCATAGAGTTCGGCCTGGCCCGCTGCACCGTTTGCTACACCGCGAAGTACGTAAGTTACGCCAGCAGCAGTCCAGGCGTCAAAATCGATGCCCTGCTGAATCTGGCGATCCTTTGCGGCGGCATCATTGACCGCCTGGGCATTTGAAGGTGCAGACGCGACGTCGGCCAGTTCCAGGTCTTTCTGGATAACCTGGCCTACGGAATTCTCGCCACCTATCTGTATCGAAATCTGGGGGAGAACAAGGTTGCCCGGGCGAACAGCACCAAAGCTGACCGGGGATGAGCCGGATGATTTATCGGCTTCCTGCGACCATGCACATGACATGGCGGCAATGGAGATGGCGACCAACGTCGCCTGCGAGTACCAGCGTAACACAGGCATCTCCTTCAACGGGGATACGGGATTTGAACTGCTGTCTTACATAGTGCATCAATGGAAAAAGCTTCAGCGTTGCCGGATTCCAGCGGCCCTGATACTGCCCACGGTGGAGAATTTTCTGCCAATACCTGCCTCTAGTAGCGGATAGTGGTAGGCTCAAACGCGCGGATGTAATCTTCGGTCAGGTACCTGTCCGTCATGCCGCTGATGTAGTCGGTGACTACCCGCTTAATGCCATCCTGCTTGATCCGGTTCTGGTATTTCAGAGGCAACTGGCCGGGGATGCGGACATACAGGTCAAAGAGACGCTCGATAAAATACTCAGCCTTACTGTTCATGCGGACTACGTTCGGGTGGTAGTAGACGTTCTGGAGCAAAAAGTCTTTCAAGTGCCGATTGCGCAGGAGCTGGTCTGCAGAAAAACCAACGATCCGGTTCGGCACATTCCGTACGTCGTCTACTGACTGGACGCCATGATACGCAAGGTTGCGCTCTGTTGTCGCGAGAACGTCAGCCACCATGGAATCAATGACTTTACCGATTACGCGATACTTCACAAACTTTTCCGGCTGGGAGTTCGGTGTCAGTGCCCGGATTTCCTGAAATATCTCCCAGACCCAGTCCACAGCCTTCAGATCACCTTCTTCGATCAGCCCCATCTTCAGCGCATCGTCCAGGTCATGGGAGTTATAGGCGATCTCGTCTGCTACATCACATAGCTGCGACTCCAGGGTGGGGGACAGGTTCGGGAAAAAATGTTCCGGGATTTCTGGCGAGTCATAATCGCTCGCGTGCTTGATGATGCCCTCCCGGACTTCCCAGGTCAGGTTCAGCCCCTGGATATCGGGATAGCGTTCTTCCAGAATTTCCACCACTCGCAGGCCCTGCTCGTTGTGCTCAAATCCGCCATCATCGGCCAGAATTCGCTTAAGGGCCGTCTCACCGCTGTGGCCAAAGGGGGTATGACCCAGATCATGAGCAAGCGCAATGGCCTCAGTAAGGTCTGTGTTCATCCGGAGGTTCCTGGCCAGGGTACGGGCTATCTGTGCGACTTCCAGCGTGTGGGTGATCCGCGTACGGTAATAATCACCGAAGTGAACGATATAAACCTGGGTTTTGTACTCCAGCTTTCGAAATGCTGCTGAGTGGATAATGCGATCGCGGTCGCGCTGGAAATCGGTCCGCCAGCGGTCTGGCGCCAGGGCTACATCCCGGCCCTTACTTGCACTGCTTTTCATGGCGTAAGGGGCCAAAGATTCGTCTTCGATGCGACTTAAGTCCTGACTGTATAACATTTTAGAGAAACCCGCAAGGTTGATGTTGTCAAACAGATAGCTTGACGCGTTCAGATGCAAACGTTTTTGTGTTGCACTGGCCACGCGCACGCAGTTATCCACAGGCTTATATTTCGGGAACTATTGGACAAACAGAATTTGAGTGCAAGAAACCAATCGGATTCGCCGCAGGAAGGCATGCACATGAGAAATATGCCAGTGCTACAGCCCGGCTCGCGGCAACACCATGGCGTCCCGGAAGTGGTGTGGTCGTCGCCAGTGCTTACAGGTGCCGGGGCGGCAGTTCCAGCTTCGGAAACTACCAGTGTCTCGCCTGAACAAGATGAGAGGCGCGGCGAAAGATACGTGTATGCGTTCGAATCTGATCTGCTAGACAGCGCGCTGGTACATTGGGACCATGACCAGAACGGCCTGACTCTCGAGATGATTCCCGGATTCAAGACGGAATCAGTTCCTGCGAGCGACGATATTTATGCCGCCGAATCCGTCTCAAGCGCATTGAACGAGTTTATGACAGGGACGCTCAACGATGCCATAAGCATTGTTGATTTTTCGCGCCCGCAGGCCAACGAGAAACCCATCCAGCCAGACACTTCAAATGGCGTTGGCGGTCCGCTTAAGGTGCGCAGCGACGGCATCGAAGATCCTGTAAAAGGCTGGCGGCCGACAGGTATGGTGTTTTTTGAAACACTGTCGACCCCGCCGCGGGGCACCATCTACTCGAGTACTTTACTGGAAGAGTTTTTGAGAACCGATGCTGCAAATGCGGCAGCGCCGGCAGCAGGGTTCAATGCTGGGTATGACTCTCTGGATGCAGCGCCATTTTTCGATTTTCCTGAAGTTGTAGCTCCAGCGCCTCCAGATGATACGGAAGATTTCAGCCCGGAAGTCGTTGTCCGTGGCGGCCGCGGCGGAGGGGGCGGAGGCATCTGGGTTTTCCGGCTGTTTGGTAAGCTGTTGCTGCTTAGCCTGGCGCTTTTAGGCATTGGGTTCCTCGTTCTCCTGGCCAGCTACGGCAACTATGTAAAGCAGCGGTTGTATGACGATGAGGCTGCAGGGCGTAACGTCACTGTTATGGTGAAGCCCGGCGACGGTTTCCGGACGGTAATTGATAACATGCACCAGGCGGGAGTGCTTCAGGGCTTCATGGGACTGGATGACCGCTTTATTATGCGCTACCTTGCTTACGCGTTTGAGAATTCTGATAAGATCAAACCGGGAGTTTACCGGTTTCACACCGGCCAGAACCTCCAGGATGCCTATGATAAGCTCATAGCCGGTTCAAAGGACTTCAAGCTGACAATTGCCGAGGGTAAAACCGCGCGCGAGGTGGCAGAGCAAGTTGCCAGCAATTATAAGAACTTTGATCCCAACCGGTTCGTGCAGCTGGTAAATGATCCGGAATACGCCAGGAAGTTGAACGTAGATGCGCCGTCGCTGGAGGGGTACCTGTATCCGAGCACGTATTACTTCGGACCGGGGATGACAGAGGAAGAGCTTATCCAGCTGATGGTGAGCACTTTCCAGGGCAAGGTAGAAGACGCGCAGGATAAGCTGACCACGGGAAGCGGCCTGTCGTTTCACCAGCACGTGATTATGGCTTCTCTCATTGAACGCGAAGCCCGTATGGATGAAGACCGGCCCTATATTGCGTCAGTAATTTTTAACCGTCTGGAGAAAGGCATTCCTCTGCAGATTGACGCCACGGTAAACTTTGCCCTTAACAACTGGCGTCGCCTGACCCATGCAGACTATACCACGGATCACCCGTACAACACTTACAAGATCAAGGGACTGCCGCCGGGGCCGATTGCCAGCCCGCGTATTGAAAGTCTGTTAGCGACATTCCAGGCTCCGGATACGGACTATTTTTATTATGTCCACAAGGGCGACGGCCACCATGCCTTTGCCGAGACTTATGCCCAGCACCAGGCTAACGTAGGGCGCTATATAAGAGAAAAAAATCTTTCTGGAATGGGCAATCAGCCTTCAGTAGATGCTGCCATGGCTCAAGCCGCGTCGCCTTCAAAAGAAGGGGAAAAGGCCCCAGCGCTTGCCGACGATACAGCCAGCGAGGACGTCAAGGAGCCAGAAGTTAAAGAAGCCGAAAAGTCAGACGCTTCAGAAACCAATGTGGAAGAAGCTGACGAGAAAGAGGCGGCGGGTAAGAAGGCGGAAAAGGCAGACGAGCCTGAAGAGAAGTCCGATGAGGATTCTCCCGTTGCGGTGCCTAAGGCAAAGTCTTACTGACAAAAAATCCGGCAATTATCTGTTTTGCAGGATTCTTGCTGTATATGGGAAAACCAGACATTAAGCCGGAGACGGAAACCAACATATGAACTACCGTGCATCGAAAAGTCCCGTAGCAGCAGAAGCATTTCCCTTCGCAATGCCCCTGGCTGCACTTACGTTTACAGCATTTGCCCTGGATTGGGACTGGCTTGGTGTTTTAGGAATGCTGTTGCTGGTCTTCGTACTGGCTTTCTTCCGAAACCCGGAGCGTTACCATAAACCTGCTCCCGGAGCCGTGGTGTCTGGTGCCGACGGCAAAGTCGTGGCTGCCGGATTGATGCGTCATGACGATTTCCCCGGCGGGCAATGTCTGCGAATCGCTATTTTCATGTCCGTTTTTGACTGTCACGTTAACTGGTCGCCGGTAGCCGGCAAAGTTACTTACGCGGCCCATTTTCCCGGTAAGTTTCTTAACGCCATGTACGACAAATGCGCGGAGGAAAACGAGCGCAAGGTTGTGGTCATTGAAACTGAGTCTGGTCATCGGGTAGAAGTGAAACTGGTGGCCGGCCTGGTGGCGCGGCGTATCGTCAGCCCGGTCGACAGCGGCGATACTCTACAGCAGGGCGAGAAGATCGGGTTGATTCGCTTTGGGTCCCGCGTAGAAATACTGGTTCCTGCAGATAGTGCATTGCATGTGCGCCCGGGAATGATGATTCGAGGCGCTGAAACGGTGGTGGCAACGTTGCCAGGTTCTGAAGGCAGCGCTGGTTCTGAAGGCAGCGCCGCATAAGATGCGCAAAGTTTTCCTGCTCCCCAGCCTGATAACAAGCGCCAGTATGTTTTGCGGCCTCATGGCTATTCTCAACGTGCTGAACGTGGCTGAGTATGGAACGGAACTGGACAATCACCGATATGTTCTGTCGTGCTGGCTCATCCTGGCAGCTGCGGTGCTGGACTTACTCGATGGACTTGTTGCACGCCTCACCCGGACAGAGAGCCTGTTCGGGGCACAGCTGGATTCTCTGGCTGACGTCGTGGCGTTTGGAGTCGCTCCTGCGGTGCTGATCTATACACGTATGTCCAGCATGGAAAACAGGCATATTGCCGAAGGCACAGCCATGTTCTTTGCAGTCTGCGGCGCCCTCCGCCTTGCCCGGTTTAACGTGCAGAAAACGCGGGTTGAGAAGAAGTCATTTACCGGACTCCCTATCCCTGCCGGGGCTGGCATGGTGGTTTCCAGTTTCCTGTTTTTCCAGCAGATTGATCCTGAGTGGGACAAGAAATTTGTGCTGAACTTCTTGCCGGTGATGATGGTTGGTCTCGCGTTCCTTATGGTCAGCACCATAAGTTATCCCAGCTTTAAACAGCTGAAGCTGGAGCGGCGCAAACGCTTTGATCTGCTGCCCATCCTCTTTCTCGTACTGGCCCTGATTTTCTGGCTGAAAGAATTCCTGGAAGCCATGGTGTTCTTCGGATTTGCGATCTATGTGCTCGGTGGCGTGTTTGGCCACATCACACGGCGGTGGTGGTACAAGCCGCCAGAGGTCGCGGAGTCGCACAGCTAAAACGGTAGATTACGCAGCCGATCTCTAACTCCGTTGTTTATATCCGTTCTGCCTGCTCACGATATTGCGCGGCTCTTTCCGGCTGGTTCTCTTTAGCGTAAATGTCAGCCAGCGTCAGGAGCGCGTCCTTCCGGAAATCAGCCACTGCAGGATCCTGCGCCCGGGTTATCTGGGCTGTGACAAGCAGCAGTTCGTTAAGCATGGTAACAGCTTCGCTATTGCGCCCTTGCATTGCCAGTGCCTTGCCAAGCACCCATCGCGACCATGTTGATGTACGCTGACCCTGGATTTTCCGCCGCACCTCCTCAAAATTCAGAAGATCCTTTACCGAGGTGTCAGCGGGATTTATACGCTGCGCTTCCATGTAGGTGGCACAAGCTCCGAGTATGTCTATCTCACGATAAAGCCTGTGGCCTTTGATAATGTGAGGCACCGCTTCCAGGTACTTTTCCAAGGATTGCACGAACTCGGAGTGCGCCCCGGGGTCTGCCAGAAGGCTCATAGCGTCTCCACGGTATTTGTAAAGTTCGTCCAGGTTGTCGAGTAGCGGGTCATCGCTATAGCCGTATCGTGGGCTTTCAAACTCAAGGTAAGGGAAGTCTTCCGTGTTCAGGGCCTGCACCGGTGAGTCGGCCAGGTATTCGCCCATTTTCTTGCGGCCGGTTACGAAGCAGCTCAGGATTTTCTCCCCGGAATCGAGATAAATCTCTGCAAGATCCTCAGCCACACCAGGCACCGCCAGCCGGTCCTGCAGCCGGTCCACATCCACTTTTAACGGCGATTTGGTTCCCAGCAATAGCACGTAGTGGGTAGGCTGGTTGTTCATAAAGAAAACTTCCATGTCAGGAAACACTTTATAGAACGTCCGAAGTGCCACTTTCATGGCGGCATCACTGAGTCCAGCCAGGGGCATCCAAACTACTACCATGCCATCACTGGTGATTCGATCGCGGCATAGAGTAAAGTACTCCAGGTCATACAGGTTCGCGTTCGACTTGTAACGCAAATCCGTGCAGTCTGTCGCTATGATATCATACTGATGGTCCGTGAAGCGGAGATAGCTTCGAGCATCATCCAGCACGATGTTATACCGCGGGTCGCTCTTATACCAGTTGTCTCCCAGGCGGCTGTCTTTGATGGGGGTTACCATTTTGGGATTCTGAAGCGCCTGCTCAAACGGAACTCCGCCGATGAGTTTCTGCTCAGACGCCAGATCCTTGTCCATCTTGTAGATTATGCCCTTATTGCTATCCTGCAGGAAGGGCGCTGCCTGGGGAACTGTGGGAGTAATTTCCACACAGTCGATGCGATCGAGCTGAGGATAGAGCGTGTAGCTATAGCTGGCTCCGCCGCTACCAAAGCCGACTGTCAGCGCGCTCTTAGGGTCTTCCAGAAGCAGCATCGGCACATGAGCCAGGCTCTTCTGGTCGGTGAGCAACATGGGATCGGTCCCGGCCACACCTACGTTGTCCACGAAGATCGTCCGGTATTTCAGGCTGTTTTCAACCACCGAGACCGTTGCCAGCGGCCCCTCCTCATAAAACACCAGCGTCTCCAGCGGACCTATATCTTCAAAGACCGCAGGCCGCGGGGTGCGTATAAGGATAATGGCCAACGCGGCACCTGCAAGAACCGCCCAGGTGATCCGGCGGTGCCGGTCTACGGATGGCTCACGAAACATAATCCAGACGCCCATAACCATCTGCATGGCACCCATCAGCGCAATGGTGTTTGCCATGCCCAGCCAGGGCAGTAGAAAAAATCCAGTGACTGCCGCGCCCAGGATTGCTCCAAGGGTATTGATGGCATAGAGCCGGCCCACAGTACTGGCCACCCCGCGTTCTGCTGATACAACG